>NZ_JBHYMK010000010.1:0-166609 GCF_042743065.1 Streptomyces sp. NPDC058872 | reverse complement strand
CATGCTCCGCGACGGGACCTTCTACGAGACCCGCACCCCCGAACCGGCCGCCGCATGACGCGCTCGACCTTGACGAAGGACATAGAGGCACCCCCCCACCTTCACCACGACACTTCCCGCGGTCGCCCACGGGCCCCTCCATCCCGGAGCCTGAGCGCCCCCGCCGGAGGCATCTCCCTGACTCGCACCTTGGGCAAACGTCCCGGCCCCACGTGGTCCCCTCGCCCCATCAACCCGAGCCGTCAGGCGTGCGGCCAGCGGCCGGGCCGGAGCGGGGCGAAGACAGGAGCGGCGGCCCGGGCGACGGGCCGCACGCGCCGCGCCGTGTGCGGCGGGTGCCTTGATGAGGTAGAGAAATCTGTAACAGGCTCACTCTTAGATGGGCTGCGGACTCGGCGTCTCGTCCGTCAAACCGTGGTCAGTCTGCCGCGCCGGACGTTGTGCGAGCCATCCTGAGACACGTGGTCCGCCGTTAACGGCGCTGCCTTCAAGGACGGTCCGGACATGTTCAAAGCCCTGCCCCAAGTAGTAGCGCTGAAGGGCCGTGTTCGTCGTCCACGCATCAAGTCGGAGCCACTTAGCCGACGACTGGTAGGCACGGTCTCCCGCCCAGTCGAGCAGCCTGCCGCCGAGGTTCTTCCCTGAGTATTCGCGGGCCACCGTGAGCTTGTTGACGAACATGGACGGCTCGCTCAGTTCTTCCTCCGACCACAGACCGTCTTCCGCATCGGGAGTCAGGGTGATCGTTCCTGCGGTGTGCTCGCCATCGCGGACCATGAACACCGTCCCGGCCTCGATCGTCGCCAGGAGTTTGTCAGCCGGGTATGGGCGGCTCCATTGGTCGCTGCCCAGCTCGCTGAGCCAGGACGCCGCTTCCGTACGGAATGCGAGGAGACGAGACAGGTCGCTGGGGACGGCAGGAGTAATTCTCACTGAGGCTCGTTCTCGCTTCGGGCGGACAGGTCGCCGATCTCGTAGTTCATCCGGTTCAGGTCGCCTCGGAAGGTCGTCACGGTGCAGCGGATCGGACGCTCAGTCGAGTAGCCCGTCCGGGTCCACAGGAGAACCGGAACCCCCGCGCCGATCTCCAAGAGGCGGGCCTCGTCGGGTGTCGGCATCCGGGTCGCGATTTCGTCCGCGTAGCCCACCTGCTCGATGCCGAGGCTCGCCAGATACCGCGTGGTTCCCTCGGCGATGTCTCCGGGTTCGGTCAGCCGGGGTGCCATCTCCACGAGCCAGTCCGGGTAGTGCGTGGCCTGAGTGGACCACGGCACATCGTCAACGAAGCGGTGGCAGAACCTGAGCACCGCGCGCGAATCGACTTCGACCTTCAGTCGCTCGGCGATGTAGGCGGGTGCGGTCGTCAGCTCGACCCGGAAGGTCTGGTGTGGCCGGCGCCCTGCGTTCGTGACGTCCGTGGAGTACGCGTCGCCGTTCTGCGGGAAGGTCAGGTTCTCGAACCGGGATGCGTTGAGCTCGAAGACTTCGTGCTCCCGCACTTCGTACCCAAGCCCCTGGCTGGACGTGATCAGTCCCTCGCCGACCAACAGACTCAGGCCGGAACGGACCGTGTTCCTGGAGGCATCAAAACGGGCTGAGAGTTCGGCCTCTGAGGGGAGCCGCGCGCCGGGTCCGTAGGCGCCGCTGTCGATCTCACGACGCAGTGCGTCGGCCACCTGTCGGTACTTCGGCTGCTTGCTCATGGGTCCATCATGACGCACTCAGTCAACTTGTTGGTACATGTAAGTGCAAAGTGCTTGACGCCTCACGTCGCGGGATGCAGCATCATCTCTATCAACTTGTCCCAACAAGTTGAGCAAGCGGGCCAAGAGGCTCGTTGCACAGCTAGGGAGCGGCCACCTACCGCCAAGCAGTCAGCCGCTCCCCAGTCCCTTGAGGGAGCTTCCATCATGCCCGCAATGCTCTCCACCGCGCTCAGCACGCAGTTCGCTTTGGTCGGGTCGGACGTCTGCAGTGAATGCCAGGGTTCGCTGCTGGCCTCGGACGACGGTTCGATGACGGGTCTGGTCGGTGAGGTCATCCCGTGCGGCTGTGCGGTCCTGGACGGCCCGCTGTGCGCCTGCGAGATGATCGGCTGGCCGCTGAACGACGGCTTCACGGGTTGGATCGAGCTGACCCGTACGGAGCTGCGTAGCGCCCCGGAGGACGCCCCGGTCTACCGGCCGTGCCCCGAGCACAACACGGCGGCCCGGTTCGCCACCCGCATGGGGGTGGCCGCGTGACGGTCTTCCCCGTCGCCCCGGAGGCCGTGGCCGGTGTCGCGGCCTCCCTGGGCACCGACCCCCTCGCCCTGGCGGACCTCCTGCGGGTGGCGAACACCCCGGGCTTCGACCGCTGGCGCGAGCAGATCCGGCGTACAGGTGGCTGCTCGGACCCGATCCACCTGTCCGGCACCACCGTCACCCGCGACCGCCGCACCGGGGACGTTCTGTACGCGTACTCGACGGCTGATGAGCCGGGGGGCCGGTTACGGGTCGCCTGCGGCAACCGCAGGGCCTCACGCTGCCCCTCCTGCGCCTGGACCTACGCGGGGGACACCTACCACCTGATCCGGGCCGGGATCACCGGCGACGAGCGGAAGAACGTCCCCGCCACGGTGCGGGATCACCCCCGGGTCTTCGCCACTCTCACCGCCCCGTCCTTCGGCCCGGTGCACAACCGTCCCGCCTCCGGCCGCTGCCGCTGCGGCGTCCAGCACCCGGAGAACGCCCCCGAACTCGGTACGGCTCTGGACCCGGCCCGCTACGACTACGCGGGCGCGGTGCTGTGGAACAACCACGCCGGGCACCTCTGGCAGCGCTTCACGATCTACCTGCGCCGCGAGATCGCTGCCCGCGTCGGGATCACCCAGACCGAATTGAAGGACGCGTGCCGGGTCTCCTTCGGGAAGGTCGCCGAGTTCCAGAAACGCGGCGCGATCCACTTCCACGCCGTGGTCCGTCTCGACGGCCCCGGCGGCCCGGACACCACCCCGCCCACCTGGGCCTCGGTCGGCCTCCTGGATGACGCGATTCGCGCGGCTGCCGCCCGCGTTGCCGTCTCGGTCCCCGCCGCCGGCACCCACCCCGCCCGCACTCTGAGGTGGGGCACGCAGGTGGACGTGCAGCCGATCGGTGCCCTGGGCAAGGAGGAGCTGACCGAACAGGCTGTGGCCTCCTACGTTGCCAAGTACGCCACCAAGGCCGCCGAGACCACCGGCACGGTCGACCGCCGCATTGGCGAACCGGCGGAGCTGGCCAAGCTCGACGTCCCTGAGCACACCCGGCGCCTGATCGAAGCCTGCTGGACCCTCGATGCGGACTATCCCGGCCGGATGCTGGCGCGCTGGTCCCACATGCTCGGCTTCCGCGGCCACTTCTCCACCAAGTCCCGCGCCTACTCCACCACCCTCGGGGCCCTGCGCCAGACCCGCGCCGACTACCGCGCCGCCCAAGAGCGACGCGAACGCGGTCTGCCCGAGCTGGACGACGACACGGAGGGTTCCACCCTCGTGATCGCCCACTGGACCTACGCAGGCCACGGCCACACCCCGGGAGAGTCCTGGCTCGCCGCCAGCATCGCCCGAGACATCCGCACCAACCGAGACACCGCACGGGAGGCCCTCAGCGACCTTCCCGACCACAACGACATGGGGGGCTGGGATGACTGACGAACTGCTGACCGTCCCGGAGGTCATGGTCCGGCTCAAGGTCGGCCGTACGACCGTCTATGACCTGATCCGCACACACCGACTGCCCTCATTGACCATCGGCCGGAGCCGCCGCATTCCGGCTGAGGGCCTGCGGGTCTATCTCGCTTCGCGACTTCAGTACGAGGAGGCTGCCTGATGGCCAAGCGCCGCCCCAACGGTGGGGGAACGATCACCAAGCGGAAGGACGGCCGCTACCAGGGCGCCGCCTATGTCACCAACACCGACGGCCACCGGGTTCGGAAGTTCGTCTACGGCGCCACATACGACGAAGCATCCGAGAAGCTGGGCAAGCTCCAGGACCAAGAACGCAATGGCGTCCCCGTGCCCTCCCGCTCGTGGAGCCTCGGTGAGTGGCTTGCCTACTGGCTTGAGCACATCGTGGAGCCGGAGCGCGAGCACAACACCTACGCCAAGTACGAGTCCAAGGTGAGAATCTACCTGGCGCCGCACCTCGGTAAGAAGCCATTGGTCAAGCTCACGCCCGCCCAGATTCGTACGTTCATGGCCGCCCTGAAGCGCGAGAAGGTTGGCGCCGCGACCCGCTTCGAGGTGCTGCGCATCCTCCGGAACGCACTCAATCGGGCCATGCGCGAGGAGCTGCTGACGCGGAACGTCGCGCTGCTCGTGGACATGCCCAAGGTCAGCAAGGACAAGGCCAAGCCGTGGAACGCCCGGGAGGCGATCACCTTCCTGCGGTCGACTCGGGCTCATCGCTTCTACGCCGCCGGTGTCCTGGTGCTCGTCCTCGGCCTCCGACGGAGTGAGGTTCTGGGCCTTCGCTGGCAGGACATCGACTTCGAGAATCGCCAGTTCACGCCGGTCAAGCAGGTGCAGCGGGAGAAGGGCGTGGGCCTGGTCCTCAAGGATCTCAAGACCGAGTCCTCACAGGCCGTGCTGCCGCTTCCGGAGTTCTGTGCTCGGGCCTTGGAGGAGCGCCGGGAGCTGCAAGAGCTGGAGCGGAAGATCGTGGGTGACGACTGGGCTCAGGAGCCGGATCATGACGTGATCTTCTCGTCCGAGCGTGGCGGCCTGACCGACCCGGTGGGGTTCTCCCGGACCTTTGACCGGCTCGTGACTCGGGCTGGCGTGCGCCGCATCACAGTCCGCCTCGCCCGGCACACCTGCGGCACACTGCTCGCCTTCCTGAAGGTTCATCCCAAGGTCGCTCAGGCGATCCTGCGACACAGTCAGATCAGCATGACGATGGATGTCTATACCCACGTTGTGGGCGACGGTGAGCGGGAAGCCGTGTCAATGCTCGCTGAGCTACTGGAGGACCCGCTGATCGGCTGATGTCAGCCGTAGATGTCAAAGACCCCCAACCGTTAATGGCTGGGGGTCTTTGTACTGGTGGGGCTAACAGGATTTGAACCTGTGGCCTCATCCTTATCAGGGATGCGCTCTAACCAACTGAGCTATAGCCCCGCCGTGCTTCGCGGTGTGTGTCCCGCTCGCTGACTCCTGAAGATTAGCGCACGTCGGGGCCAGTCCCAAAATCGATACTCGGGACCGGCCCCGGGCGGACTACTCGTCCTCGGCGAGCGTGAGCTCCACACCGCCCACGAAACCGGCCGAGAGGTTGTAGATGAAGGCGCCCAGCGTCGCGAGCGCGGTCATCAGAACCACGTCGATCACGGCGATCACCGAGGTGAACATCAGCACCCTCGGCAGCGACAGGAACGACTGGAGGTCAAAGCCATTGGACTCGTTCGACCCCGTGGCCTCGCTGATCGTGCCGCCGACCGTCGAGAAGACGCCCATGGCGTCCATGACCATCCACAGCACCGCCGCGGCCACCACCGTGCAGATGCCCAGCGCGATGGAGAGCAGGAAGCTCACCTTCATCACCGACCACGGATCGGCCTTGGCCACCCGAAGCCGCGCCTTGCGCGTCCGGGGCGTCGTGCGCGCCCCGGTCCGCGGCCGGCGCACGGCACCGGTCTGACCACCCGCCGTACCGCCCGACGCACCGGTGTACGCCTGCGGCGGGTGGTAGGGCCCGCTCGGCTGCTGCGCACCAGCGCGCTCGCCGGGCAGTGGCCCGTTGTACGTCTCGTACGAGGGCTGCTGCCCCCGAGTGTCCGTCACCGCAACCCCCTGGGAGTCCGTGGCGGGGCCACGGGCACCGTTCGCTCCGGCACCAGCAGAAGCTCCGGCAGCCGCCGATCCGGTACCCGTGGCTCCACTCACGCTCTTACTCCTCGTGCTCGCCGGCCGAAGGCTCCGTGCCCTCGACTACCTCGGCCTCGACCTCGACCGACTCGACGGCGCCCTCGACGTCGTCGATGTCCTCGTCCTCGCCACCCGCCTCGGCGTTCCGTGCGATGCCGACGACGGCATCGCGCTTGCCCAGGTTGATCAGCTGGACGCCCATGGTGTCACGGCCGGTCTCCCTGACTTCGTTGACTCGCGTACGAATCACACCGCCGGAGAGCGTGATGGCGAGGATCTCATCGGTCTCCTCGACCACCAGCGCGCCCACGAGCGAGCCGCGGTCCTCCACGATCTTGGCAGCCTTGATACCCAGACCGCCACGGCCCTGGACGCGGTACTCGTCGACGGGGGTGCGCTTCGCGTACCCGCCGTCGGTCGCGGTGAAGACGAACGTACCGGGCCGGACGACATTCATCGAGAGCAGTTCGTCGTCCTCGCGGAAACTCATCCCCTTGACGCCCGAGGTGGCCCGCCCCATCGGGCGAAGCGCCTCGTCGGTGGCGGTGAAGCGGATCGACTGCGCCTTCCTGGAGATGAGCAGCAGATCGTCCTCGGACGAGACCAACTCGGCGCCGATCAGCTCGTCGTCGCTGCCGTCCTCGCGCTCGCGCAGGTTGATCGCGATGACGCCGCCCGACCGCGGGGAGTCGTAGTCCTTCAGCGCGGTCTTCTTCACCAGACCGGCCTTGGTGGCCAGCACCAGGTAGGGAGCGGCCTCGTAGTCGCGGATCGCGAGGATCTGGGCGATCTGCTCGTCCGGCTGGAAGGCCAGCAGGTTGGCCACGTGCTGACCGCGTGCGTCCCGACCGGCGTCCGGCAGTTCGTACGCCTTGACCCGGTAGACCCGGCCCTTGTTGGTGAAGAAGAGCAGCCAGTGGTGGGTGGTGGAGACGAAGAAGTGGTCGACGATGTCGTCCTGCTTCAGCTTCGTGCCGCGGACGCCCTTGCCACCGCGCTTCTGCGAGCGGTAGTCCTCGGTCTTCGTCCGCTTCACATAGCCGCCGCGCGTGATGGTGACGACGATGTCCTCTTCGGCGATCAGGTCCTCGATGGACATGTCACCGTCGAAGGGCACCAGCTTGGAGCGACGGTCATCGCCGAACTTCTCGACGAGCGCAGTCAGTTCCTCGCTGACGATGGCCCGCTGCTTCTCCGGCGAGGCCAGGATCGCGTTGTACTCGTTGATCTTGACCTGAAGCTCGTCGTGCTCGGCGATGATCTTCTGGCGCTCCAGGGCCGCGAGTCGGCGGAGCTGCATCTCCAGGATCGCGTTCGCCTGGATCTCGTCGATCTCCAGCAGGTCCATCAGGCCCCCGCGGGCCACCTCGACCGTCTCGCTGCGCCGGATGAGGGCGATGACCTCGTCGATCGCGTCGAGGGCCTTGAGCAGGCCGCGCAGGATGTGGGCGCGCTCCTCGGCCTTGCGCAGCCGGAAGCGGGTCCGGCGGACGATGACCTCGATCTGGTGCGTCACCCAGTGGCGGATGAACGCGTCGAGCGAGAGGGTGCGCGGCACTCCGTCGACGAGCGCCAGCATGTTCGCGCCGAAGTTCGTCTGCAGGTCGGTGTGCTTGTACAGGTTGTTGAGGACGACCTTGGCGACGGCGTCGCGCTTGAGGACGATCACCAGTCGCTGGCCGGTCCGGGACGAGGTCTCGTCGCGGACGTCGGCGATGCCGCCGATCTTGCCGTCCTTCACCAGGTCGGCGATCTTCTGCGCGAGGTTGTCCGGGTTGACCTGGTAGGGCAGTTCGGTGACCACCAGGCACTGGCGGTTCTGGATCTCCTCGACCTCGACGACCGCGCGCATGGTGATGGAGCCGCGACCGGTGCGGTACGCCTCCTCGATGCCCTTGCGGCCGACGACCAGCGCGCCGGTGGGGAAGTCCGGGCCCTTGATCCGCTCGATCAGCGCGTCGAGGAGCTCCTCGTGGCTGGCCTCGGGGTGCTCCAGGGCCCACTGGGCGCCGGCCGCGACCTCGCGCAGGTTGTGCGGCGGGATGTTGGTGGCCATGCCGACGGCGATGCCGGCCGATCCGTTGACCAGCAGGTTCGGGAAGCGGGCCGGCAGGACCGTCGGCTCCTGGTTGCGGCCGTCGTAGTTGTCCGTGAAGTCGACGGTCTCCTCGTCGATGTCACGGAGCATCTCCATCGACAGCGGCGCCAACTTGCACTCGGTGTAGCGCATGGCGGCGGCCGGGTCGTTGCCCGGGGAGCCGAAGTTGCCGTTGGAGTCGACGAGCGGCATCCGCATCGACCACGGCTGGGCGAGGCGGACGAGCGCGTCGTAGATCGAGGAGTCGCCGTGCGGGTGGTACGTGCCCATGACGTCGCCGACCACGCGGGCGCACTTGTAGAAGCCCTTCTCGGGCCGGTAGCCGCCGTCGTACATCGCGTACAGCACGCGCCGGTGGACGGGCTTGAGTCCGTCCCGGACGTCGGGCAGCGCGCGGGACACGATGACGGACATCGCGTAGTCGAGGTACGAGCGCTGCATCTCGGTCTCGAGCCCGACGGGCTCGATCCGCAGCACGGGCTCCTGCTCTTCGGTGGTGCCGGAGGTGTTTTCGTCGGCCATTGCTGGTCGTCAGTCCTTTCGTACGGTCAGCTGAGACCGACTCAGATGTCGAGGAAGCGAACGTCCTTGGCGTTGCGCTGGATGAACGAGCGGCGCGCCTCCACGTCCTCGCCCATCAGCACCGAGAAGAGGTCGTCGGCCTGGGCGGCGTCGTCCAGGGTGACCTGGCCGAGGACGCGGTGCTCGACGTCCATGGTGGTGATCCGCAGCTCCTCGGCGTTCATCTCGCCGAGGCCCTTGAAGCGCTGGATCGAGTCCTCCCTGATCCGCTTGCCGTTCTGCTTGCCCAGTTCGACGAGCGCGTCCCGCTCCCGGTCCGAGTAGGCGTACTCGAAGTCGTCCCGACCCCACTTGATCTTGTACAGCGGCGGGCGGGAGAGGTAGACGTGCCCCGCCTCGACCAGCGGTCGCATGAAGCGGAAGAGGAAGGTCAGCAGCAGGGTGTTGATGTGCTGGCCGTCGACGTCGGCGTCCGCCATCAGGATGATCTTGTGATAGCGGAGCTTCTCGATGTCGAAGTCCTCGTGCACACCGGTGCCGAAGGCGGAGATCAGCGCCTGGACCTCGGTGTTCTGCAGGATCTTGTCGACGCGGGCCTTCTCGACGTTCAGGATCTTGCCGCGGATCGGCAGGATGGCCTGGTACATCGGGTTGCGGCCGGACTTGGCCGAACCGCCGGCGGAATCGCCCTCGACGATGAAGATCTCGCACTTGGAGGGGTCGTTCGACTGGCAGTCGGACAGCTTGCCCGGGAGGGAGGCCGACTCCAGCAGCCCCTTGCGACGGGTCAGGTCGCGCGCCTTGCGGGCGGCCACGCGGGCGGTCGCCGCCTGGATCGACTTGCGGATGATGTCCGCAGCCTCGTTGGGGTTGCGGTCCAGCCAGTCGTTGAGGTGCTCGTAGACCGCCCGCTGCACGAAGGTCTTGACCTCGGTGTTGCCCAGCTTGGTCTTGGTCTGGCCCTCGAACTGCGGCTCGCTCAGCTTGACCGAGATGATCGCGGTCAGGCCCTCGCGGATGTCGTCGCCCGTGAGGTTGTCGTCCTTCTCGCGGAGCAGCTTCTTGTCGCGCGCGTACTTGTTGATCAGCGAGGTCAACGCCGCGCGGAAGCCCTCCTCGTGGGTGCCGCCCTCATGCGTGTGGATGATGTTGGCGAAGGAGTACACGCCCTCGCTGTAGCCGCTGTTCCACTGCATGGCGACCTCGAGGGACAGGCTCTTGTCCTTGTCCTCGGCCTCGAGGTCGATCACGGTCGGGTGGATCAGCTCGCCCTTGCGCGAGTTGAGGTACTTCACGAAGTCGACGATGCCGCCCTCGTAGTGGTACTTCACCGTGCGCGCGGTGGCTTCGGTGGCCGCGGCCGCGGCCTCGGGGTCGTCCGCACCGACCGTGGCCTTCGCGGACTCGCGCTCGTCCGTGAGCGTCAGGGTGAGGCCCTTGTTGAGGAAGGCCATCTCCTGGAAGCGGCGCGCGAGCGTCTCGAAGGAGTACTCGGTGGTCTCGAAGATGTCCGGGTCGGACCAGAAGGTGACCGAGGTGCCGGTCTCGTCGGTCGCCTCGTGCTTCACGAGGGGCGCGGTCGGGGCGCCCATCTTGTACTCCTGCGTCCAGCGGTGACCGTCGGTCTTGACCTCGACGGCGACCTTGGTGGACAGGGCGTTCACGACGGAGACGCCGACGCCGTGCAGACCGCCGGAGACCGCGTAGCCGCCGCCGCCGAACTTGCCGCCCGCGTGCAGCACGGTCAGCACGACCTCGAGGGCCGGCTTGCCCTCGGAGGGGACGATGCCGACCGGGATGCCACGACCGTTGTCCACGACGCGCACGCCGCCGTCGGCCAGGATCGTCACGTCGATGGTGTCCGCGTGACCGGCCAGGGCCTCGTCGACCGAGTTGTCGACGACCTCCTGCACCATGTGGTGCAGACCGCGCTCGCCGGTCGAGCCGATGTACATGCCGGGGCGCTTGCGCACCGCGTCCAGGCCCTCGAGTACCTGGATGTTGCTGGCGGTGTACTGGTTGTTCTCGTTGGGGTTGCCGGAATCGGCCACGAAGCGCCCTTTCTGGCACAGCACAGGCCGTTCTCCGGGCATACGGGAGCGGCTGCGTCATTCGACATGTTCCGCAGGATGGCGGGATTGCCCCCCAGTCTACCGGTAGCGCTGACAGTCATGGGGGTTTGCCGGTACCTGAATGCGCATGTGCCGCCCTGGGCGGACGCGAGACGACTCCCCATATTCGGATAGGGGCTCCAGGGCGCCCTGACCACCACCCAGCGCTTCGAGCCGTAGCGCGTTGTGGGCAACTGTTCCGGGACCATGCCTCGGGCATGCGTTCGGATCGGGCGGGCACGGAAGGAAAGGGCACCATCGACGGCCGGCACGGCCCCCGCCCTGGGGTCCAGGCACGGTCCCGGCACAGGTCCAGGCACGGTCCCGGCACGGGGCCGACAAGGGTCCCGACACGGGGGGCCGGCCCCGCATCGCGCAGGCCCCGTGCGGGCTGCCTCCGGGGAGCGGACGCCCTACCCGTACGTGTCGCCCGGCCCCACGGACCCCGGCGCGCGCAGCGGCCCGTAGCCCCGCCGGGGCGCACCGGGCCCGAGCACCTTGATCATCCGCACGGTCCCGTGTCCCAGGTCCTCGTTGAGCCGTGCGACGAGCCGCGGTGCCAGGAGCCTCAGCTGCGTGGCCCACGCCGTCGAGTCGCACTGCACCGTCAGCACCCGCACATCGGGTTCGTCGTCGAACTTCAGCGGTACGCAGTGCTTCGCCACGTCCTCGCCGACGATCTGCGGCCAGCGACCCATCACCCCGCCGACCGCGGCCGGCGTCTCCCAGCCCCGCTCGGTGATCAGTCGGTTGATCGCGGCACCCAGCGCCATCGGGTCGCGGCCGTCGGCACGCGCGCCGGAGCGCAACCCCCCGCCGCGCCGGGCCTGCTTCTTCTCCTGGGCGGCCGCACCGCGCGCCCGGGCCTGCTCCTTGGCGGCGCGCAGTGCGACCCGGGCGAGGTCGACTCCCGAGGGTTCGGCCGCCACGGGCGCCGCGGGCCGGTCGGCCGGCTGCTCGCTCATCCCCGTCACACCCGTTCCACCGTGCCGCCGGACACCGCGTACCGGGTGCCCGCCAACGCGCCCGGCACGTCGTCGTCCACGGCCGCCGTGACGAGCACCTGCTCACCCGGTGCCACCAGTTCCGCGAGCCGCTCGCGGCGCCGTGCGTCGAGCTCGGCGAAGACGTCGTCGAGGACCAGGACCGGCTCGTTCCCCTCGGCCCTCAGCAGGTCGTACGAGGCCAGCCGCAGTGCGAGCGCGTACGACCAGGACTCGCCGTGGCTCGCGTACCCCTTCGCCGGCAGCTCGCCCAGCTTCAGGAGGAGCTCGTCCCGGTGCGGTCCGACCAGCGTGACGCCCCGCTCGATCTCCTGCTTCCGGACCTCGGCGAGGGCGGCGATCAGTTGCCCGTACAGCTCCTCGCGGGTGTGCCCACCGCCCGGAGCGGAGGGGCGGTACTCCAGCAGGATCGGCCCCCCACCGGGTGCGAGCTGTTCATAGGCCTTGTCGGCGAGCGGCTGCAGCACGCCGATCAGGTCGAGGCGCTGGGCCAGCAGTTCGGCTCCGGCCCCGGCCAGGTGTTGGTCCCACACGTCCAGGGTGGACAGGTCCATGCCGCGGCCACCGTGGCGCCGGGCCATCGCGGCCGATTTCAGGAGCGTGTTGCGCTGTTTGAGCACGCGCTCGTAATCGGAGCGCACGCCCGCCATGCGCGGCGCACGCGCCGTGATCAGCTCGTCGAGGAAGCGCCGGCGCTCACCCGGGTCGCCCTTGACCAGGGCGAGGTCCTCGGGGGCGAACAGGACGGTGCGCACGATGCCCAGTACGTCACGAGGTCTGACCTGCGAGGACCTATTGATCCGGGCCCGGTTGGCCCGGCCCGGGTTGAGTTCGAGCTCGACCAGCTGGGAGCGCTCGCCCTGTGTGACCGCGGCCCGGATGACGGCCCGCTCGGCCCCCATCCGGACCAGCGGGGCGTCGGAGGCGACACGATGGCTCCCGAGGTTCGCCAAGTAGCCCACGGCCTCGACCAGATTGGTCTTGCCCTGGCCATTGGCACCCACGAAAGCGGTGACGCCCGGATCGAGCGGGACCTCGACCCGGGCGTAGGAGCGGAAGTCGGCCAGCGAGAGGTGCGTGACGTGCATGGTGGGCGCTGACCTTCTTCCCCCGGCGGCCGTGCACCGCGGGGTGCACAGCCTGTGGATTACTTCTTCGTCTCGACCGCGTGGCCACCGAACTGGTTGCGCAGCGCGGCGATCATCTTCATCTGCGGGGAGTCGTCCTGGCGGGAGGCGAACCGCGCGAACAGCGATGCGGTGATCGCCGGCAGCGGAACGGCGTTGTCGATGGCGGCCTCGACCGTCCACCGACCCTCACCGGAGTCCTGCGCGTAGCCCCTCAGCTTCTCCAGGTGCTCGTCCTCGTCCAGCGCGTTCACCGCGAGGTCGAGCAGCCAGGAACGGATGACCGTGCCCTCCTGCCACGAGCGGAAGACCTCACGCACGTCGGTGACGGAGTCGACCTTCTCCAAGAGCTCCCAGCCCTCGGCGTAGGCCTGCATCATGGCGTACTCGATGCCGTTGTGAACCATCTTCGCGAAGTGACCGGCACCGACCTTGCCCGCGTGCACCGCACCGAAGTCGCCCTCGGGCTTGAGCGCGTCGAAGATCGGCTGGACCCGCGCGACGTGCTCGGCGTCGCCGCCGTACATCAGCGCGTAGCCGTTCTCCAGGCCCCAGACACCGCCGGAAACGCCGCAGTCGACGAAACCGATGCCCTTGGCGGCGAGCTCCTCGGCGTGCTTCTCGTCATCGGTCCAGCGGGAGTTCCCGCCGTCCACGACGATGTCGCCGGGGGACAGCAGGTTCGCCAGCTCGTCGATGGTGGACTGGGTCGCGGCGCCGGCCGGAACCATGACCCACACGACACGCGGCCCCTTCAGCCCGCCCACAAGCTCTTCCAGGCTGTGGAC
The DNA here is from genome assembly GCF_042743065.1 of Streptomyces sp. NPDC058872. Taxonomy (NCBI): domain Bacteria; kingdom Bacillati; phylum Actinomycetota; class Actinomycetes; order Kitasatosporales; family Streptomycetaceae; genus Streptomyces; species Streptomyces sp. NPDC058872. The sequence goes on along the minus strand of NZ_JBHYMK010000010.1, from coordinate 153,075 downwards.
ATCGGCGAGGTCCGGATTGCGGTCGTATCCGATGACGGTGTGGCCTGCGCGGCGGATGCGCTCGCGCATGTTGCCGCCCATCTTGCCGAGACCGACGAGACCGAGCTCCATCAGAGATTCCTTAAGCGTCGTGTGCGGTTTACCCGGGTCCGAGCCTACGCCCGGACCCGGGTGCACACCTGTGGGGTCAGCCGCTCAGGCGATGTCCCCGGTGGAGGCCGTCAGCCGCTGAGACGCACCGGCATGATCAGGTACTTGTAGGCCTCGTCCGCCTCCGCGTCGAGCGCCGGCTTGCCGCTCAGGAGCGCCGGCTTCGTGGAGGTCGTGAAGGAGAGCTGGGCGACCGGCGAGTCGATCGCGCTCAGACCGTCCAGGAGGAAGGTCGGGTTGAAGGCGATCGAGATGTCGTCGCCCTCGAGCTGGGCCTCGACCCGCTCCACAGCCTGTGCATCGTCGCTGGAGCCCGCCTCCAGGATCAGCACGCCCTGCTCGAAGCTGAGCCGGACCGGGGTGTTGCGCTCGGCGACCAGGGCCACGCGCTTGACGGCCTCGACGAAGGGGGCGGTCTCGATCACCGCGACCGAGTTGAACTCGGTGGGGAAGAGCGTCCGGTACTTCGGCAGGTCGCCCTCGAGCAGGCGGGTGGTGGTGCGACGGCCCGCGCCCTCGAAACCGATCAGGCCCTCGCCCTGACCGGAGCCGGAGAGCGCCAGGGTGACGGTGTCGCCGCTGGTGAGCGCCTTGGCCGTGTCCAGGAGGGTCTTCGCGGGCACCAGGGCGACCGCGGAGGCGTCCGGGGACTCCGGCTTCCACAGGAACTCGCGGACCGCGAAGCGGTAGCGGTCGGTGGAGGCCAGGGTGACGGTGTCGCCCTCGATCTCGATGCGGACGCCGGTGAGGACGGGCAGCGTGTCGTCACGACCGGCGGCAATGGCGACCTGCGCGGCGGCGGAGGCGAAGACCTCACCGGGAACGGTGCCGGTCGCGGTGGGCATCGCCGGCAGTGCCGGGTACTCCTCCACAGGCAGGGTGTGGAGGGTGAAGCGGGAGGAGCCGCAGACCACGGTCGCCCGTACACCGTCTGTGGAGATCTCAACGGGGCGGTTGGGGAGGGCGCGGCAGATGTCGGCGAGCAGCCGGCCGGAGACGAGGACGGTGCCGTCCTCTTCCACCTCGGCCTCGACCGAGACCCGGGCGGAGACCTCGTAGTCGAAGCTGGAGAAGCTCAGCGCGCCGTCCTCGGCCTTCAGGAGAAGGCCCGCGAGCACGGGCGCCGGCGGACGGGCCGGGAGGCTGCGGGCCACCCAGGCCACCGCCTCCGCGAGTACATCGCGCTCCACCCGGATCTTCACCGGAACCGCCTCCTGCTTGTTGCTGGCTCTTCGTCGACTGCGGGAACCAGTCTGACGTACGCCACCGACACTCGGTGCGGCTCGGGGTCAAGTCGTGACAAGGGCCTGCCGGAGCTCCGGCGCCGAGTTGTGCACAGGTCCCACTTCGAAGCGAATTCCGGGCTAACTCTATGTGGGAGTAGTAGTAGGGCCTGTGGAAACCGTGGATAACGTCGTCATCGCAGGTCAGGACCGATTTTTTGTCCACTGCGCCTGTGGGCAGAACCCGTGGACAACCAGGGGTCTCTGTGGACACACGAAAGTTCTGCACACCCGATACACAGGACAGGGGGAGTTCTCCCCAGTGCTGTCCCCAGCTTTCCCCAGGTTCCCCACAGCCCAAACCTCCCTCTCGATGTGACCGCTTTCACTCGACTCGGTGAGCGAGGGTGTTGCGTTGCCGAACAGTGGACAGCGGTGTGGAGAAGCTGTGGGCAACTGACTACCGCCTGTGGGCAGCCAGTGGACAACTATCCCGGCTGCCTGTGGACGAAGGATTCATCCACAGGCTGTGGGGATCGTTTGCTCACAAATCCACAAGGGGCTGACCTGGGCTGATGATCTGCCGTCAGGTCTACCTGTGGACACAGCTCGGATAACTCGACAGTCCCCACCCTGTGGATGGGCGGTCATCCCCCGATCTGTGGAGAACTTGCCACCGAGTGGGAGTAATCGAACAGGGCTGAGACGGCTGTGGACCCTGAGAACGACGGAGGGCGCCCCGGGAGGTGTCCCGGGGCGCCCTCGAAGAGGCCGTGCGGAGGTCGCAGGGGCCCGTGTCAGCCGTTCTTGATGCGGTTGGTGAGCTCGGTGACCTGGTTGTAGATGGAGCGGCGCTCCGCCATCAGGGCACGGATCTTGCGGTCCGCGTGCATCACCGTCGTGTGGTCGCGCCCGCCGAACTGTGCGCCGATCTTCGGCAGCGACAGGTCCGTGAGCTCACGGCACAGGTACATGGCGATCTGCCGGGCCGTCACCAGGACGCGGCTGCGCGAGGACCCGCAGAGGTCCTCCACCGTCAGTCCGAAGTAGTCGGCGGTGGCCGCCATGATCGCGGGTGCGGTGATCTCCGGGGCGCTGTCCTCGCCCCCCGGGATCAGGTCCTTGAGGACGATCTCGGTGAGTCCGAGGTCCACCGGCTGCCGGTTGAGGCTCGCGAAGGCCGTCACCCGGATCAGCGCGCCCTCCAGCTCGCGGATGTTCCGTGAGATCCGGGAGGCGATGAACTCCAGCACCTCCGGCGGGGCGTTGAGCTGTTCCTGCACCGCCTTCTTGCGGAGGATCGCGATGCGCGTCTCCAGCTCCGGCGGCTGCACATCGGTGGTGAGGCCCCACTCGAAGCGGTTGCGGAGCCGGTCCTCCAGGGTCACCAGCTGTTTGGGCGGCCGGTCCGAGGAGAGCACGATCTGTTTGTTCGCGTTGTGCAGCGTATTGAAGGTGTGGAAGAACTCCTCCTGCGTCGACTCCTTGCTCGCCAGGAACTGGATGTCGTCGACCAGCAGGATGTCCACGTCCCGGTACCGCTTCCGGAAGGTGTCGCCCTTGCCGTCACGGATCGAGTTGATGAACTCGTTGGTGAACTCCTCGGAGCTCACGTACCGCACGCGCGTGCCCGGATAGAGGCTCCGTGCGTAGTGCCCGATCGCGTGCAACAGGTGGGTCTTGCCGAGCCCCGACTCCCCGTAGACGAAGAGCGGGTTGTACGCCTTCGCCGGCGCCTCGGCCACCGCGACGGCGGCGGCGTGCGCGAACCGGTTCGAGGAACCGATGACGAAGGTGTCGAAGAGGTATTTGGGGTTGAGCCGTGCGTGCTGCTCGTTCGGCGCACCGGAGCCCTGCCCCGAGGGCGAGGAACCGGGGCCGCCCCCCGGGCCGCCGATCGACCCGGGCACCGGACCGCCCGGTCGGGGACCGGGCCGGGGAACGTGGCCCTGCGGGTCGGCCAGCTCGGCGCGCTCGGGCCGCTGCGGCTCGTAGCCGCGGCTCGGCTCTTCGTACCGCGGCTGCCGCGACTGTTCCGGGCCGGTGTACGGCGCGCGCTCCTGGTAGCCGCCGAGCCGCGGCTGCTGCCAGGAGAGGTCTTCCTGGGCGCGCGGCCAGGACCCGGGGACGGGACGGGGCTGCTGGTAGTCCGGGTAGGCCGGACGCGCGGTCGGCAGCCCGTCGTCGGGCATCGACCGGTGGCCGTACCCCTCGTAGGCATCGGACTGTCCGCGCTCGTCGTAGCGCGGCTGCTGCGGCTGCGGGGAGGGGGGCCCGGGCGGCGCGGGCTCGCCGCCGACGGAGTCGTCGACGGTGATCGCGATCCTGATCGGCCGTCCGCACTCATGGCTGAGGGTCTCGCTGATCAGCGGGGCGAGCCGGCCTTCCAGCACGCGCTTGCCCCACTCGTTGGGCACGGCGAGGAGAGCGGTGTCGGCGACGAGGGCGAGCGGCTGGCAGCGCTCGATCCACTGTTTGTCCTTGGCCTCGATCCCCTGCTGGCCCTCTGCGAGCAACTGCTCCAGGACGCGTGGCCACACTGCGGCAAGATCGGCAGGTACGTCAGCCACAGGGCACGCTTTCTCGCAGGTCCCGCGATGGAGTGGTGCTCGGGGACGGTGGGTCGAAGTCCATGAGGACGTGTCCGTTGAGGACAGGTGAGGACAGAACGGAAAAGATTGTGGAGACCGTCCACGGTAGTCGGGGCAGATGACGTGGTTCAAGTTGTTGTCCACAGGCTGTGCACAATGGGGGGTGACGACAGGTCGGTTTGACCGGATGGCGTAGCCGCGCGTACCGTAACCAGGTCGAGTTGTCGATGGCTGCTGCCGCCTGCCTCCGATGGGCAAAGATCATGGTCAGTGATCGTGAAGCGGTGCACTCGGGCGTATTGCGAGCTACTCGTGGGCGCACGGTGACAGCCAGGCGATGTCCCGCCATCTACGAATCATTTCTGGAGCCCCCGAGTGAGCAAGCGCACCTTCCAGCCGAACAACCGTCGTCGCGCGAAGACCCACGGCTTCCGCCTGCGCATGCGCACCCGTGCCGGCCGCGCCATCCTGGCGAACCGCCGCGCCAAGGGTCGCGCGAGCCTGTCCGCCTGATCCACTAAACAGGTCATGACGTGCTGCCTACCGAGAATCGGCTGAGGCGGCGCGAGGACTTCGCAACCGCGGTACGCCGAGGTCGCCGGGCCGGTCGCCCGTTCCTCGTCGTCCACCTACACAGCGGTGCAACGGACCCGCACGCGCCTGGGGAGAGCGCTTCCCCGACGCGTGCGGGTTTCGTCGTGAGCAAGGCCGTGGGCGGTGCGGTCGTACGCAACCAGGTCAAGCGACGCCTGCGCCATCTCGTCCGCGAACGCCTCTCCGAGCTGCCCCCCGGTAGCCTGGTGGTCGTACGGGCGTTGCCCGGAGCCGGCGACGCCGATCATGCACAGCTGGCCCGAGACCTGGACGCCGCTCTCCGGCGGCTGCTGGGAGGGGGCACGCGATGAAGTACCCGCTGCTGGCTCTCATCAAGCTGTACCAGTGGACGATCAGCCCGCTCCTGGGCCCCGTCTGCCGGTACTACCCGTCGTGTTCCCACTATGGATTCACGGCCATCGACCGGCATGGCGCGATCAAGGGCACGGCCCTGACCGCCTGGCGCATCCTGCGGTGCAATCCGTGGTCGCCCGGCGGCGTGGATCACGTCCCCCCGCGTAAGCGTCCCCGTTGGCACGAGATGCTGAGGAACGCGCTGCGCGGCGACAAGGGCGGCTCCGCCGCCGAGACGAGCCCGGCCGCCGAGACCTCGCCCAATGCTCAAGGAGCCTGATTAGTGGACACGATTGCCAGTCTGTTCAGCTTCATCACCTGGCCCGTTTCCTGGGTCATCGTCCAGTTCCACAAGATGTACGGGGCCGTCTTCGGCCCTGACACGGGCTGGGCCTGGGGACTGTCCATCGTGTCCCTGGTGGTGCTGATCCGTATCTGCCTGATTCCGCTCTTCGTGAAGCAGATCAAGTCGACGCGGAACATGCAGGCGCTCCAGCCGAAGATGAAGGCGATCCAGGAGCGCTACAAGAGCGACAAGCAGCGCCAGTCCGAAGAGATGATGAAGCTGTACAAGGAGACGGGCACCAACCCGCTCTCCTCGTGCCTTCCCATCCTGGCGCAGTCGCCCTTCTTCTTCGCCCTGTACCACGTGCTCTCGTCGATCGCCTCGGGCAAGGAGATCGGCGTCATCGACGGTCCCCTGCTCGCCAGCGCCCGTCAGGCCCACATCTTCGGCGCCCCGCTGGCCGCCAAGTTCACGGACAGCGCCGAGAAGGTCGCTGCGCTCGACGCCTCGCTGACCGATGTGCGCATCGTCACCGCGGTCATGATCATCCTGATGTCGGCCTCGCAGTTCTTCACCCAGCGCCAGTTGATGATGAAGAACGTCGACCTCACGGTGAAGACCCCGTACATGCAGCAGCAGAAGATGCTCATGTACATCTTCCCGGTGATCTTCGCCGTCATGGGCATCAACTTCCCCGTCGGTGTCCTCGTCTACTGGCTGACCACCAACGTGTGGACCATGGGCCAGCAGATGTACGTGATCAACCAGAACCCGACGCCGGGAAGCAAGGCGCAGGACGCGTACCTGCAGCGCCTGCTCAAGAACATCAGCCATCACGGTGAGGTCCGCGGACGCCGCCGGAAGAGCATCGTCAAGGTGATCGTCGCCAAGGGCGGCGACCGCAACGAGAACGAGCGTCGCTTCTTCGCGGGCCTCTCCAAGGCAGGCTTCGCCGCCCAGGCCGACGGCACCGTGATCAAGGGCGACACCCTCGTGGCCGAGGCCGAGGGCGGCACCACCGCCAAGCGCCAGCAGCCCAAGCGTCAGACCAAGGCCCAGCGCCAGGCGGCCGGAGCTCAGCAGGCCACGGCGAAGGAAGCCGAGGAAGACTCCGAGTCGACCGCCGGCAAGGCGACCCCCTCGCTGGAGAAGAAGCCCCAGGGGCCGTCCAGCGCCGGTGCAGCCGACGCGAAGAACGAGGTGAAGGACGAGACCCAGGGCGACAGGCCCGCCCGTCCGAGCCGTGCCAACTCCGGTGGCTCGCATCAGGGCAAGTCCGGTCAGCGCAAGGGCCAGCAGCGGCCCAAGCACCCGTCCTCCAAGAAGTAAGCCTCCCCGAAGCAAGAAGGAGTCCATCCGTGACGGAAGGCACCACCTCCGCCGCCGCCGAGGGTGGCGACACCCTGACCCGCCTGGAGCAGGAGGGTGAGATCGCGGCCGACTACCTCGAAGGTCTGCTCGACATCGCTGACCTCGACGGCGACATCGACATGGACGTCGAGGCGGACCGGGCTGCGGTCTCGATCATCAGCGACTCCGGAAGTCGTGACCTGCAGAAGCTCGTGGGCCGTGACGGTGAGGTTCTGGAGGCGCTCCAGGAGCTGACCCGCTTGGCAGTGCACCGGGAGACCGGTGACCGCAGTCGTCTGATGCTCGACATCGCCGGCTTCCGGGCCAAGAAGCGGGCTGAGCTCGCCGAGCTGGGAGCCAAGGCCGCCGCTGAAGTGAAGGCTTCCGGCGAGCCGGTCAAGCTGGACCCGATGACGCCGTTCGAGCGCAAGGTCGTGCATGACGCGATCGCCGCGGCCGGTCTGCGCAGCGAGTCCGAGGGCGAGGAGCCGCAGCGCTTCGTCGTCGTGCTCCCGGCCTGAACCCCCACGCAGTGTCGGCCCCGTCTGTTCGCAGGCGGGGCCGATCTTTGTCAGCCTGATAGTCAGCCATCACAGTGTGCTCGCACGCGAGGCGTGCGGTACGGAAGGACGGTTCCCGTGACGGAGGCAGCGGAGCTCCCTGAGGCACCGGAGCAGGCGCGGACAGTCTTCGGAGAGTACTTCCCGGAGGCCGTGCGGTATGCGGAGCTCCTTGCGGATGCGGGTGTGAAGCGCGGCCTGATCGGTCCGCGTGAGGTTCCACGTCTCTGGGAACGCCATCTGCTGAACTGTGCCGTCCTCTCGGAGGTCGTTCCCGAGGGCGTCACCGTGTGCGATGTGGGCTCGGGAGCCGGGCTGCCCGGCATTCCACTGGCTCTGGTCCGGCCGGACTTGAAGATCACTCTGCTGGAGCCGCTCCTTCGCCGGACGAACTTCCTCCAGGAAGTCGTCGAGCTGCTCGGTCTGGACCATGTGACCGTGGTTCGGGGGCGTGCGGAGGAGATGCTCGGAAAGATCACCCCCGTACATGTGGTCACCGCGCGTGCCGTGGCTCCTCTTGACCGGCTGGCTGGCTGGGGTGTCCCCCTGCTGCGTCCCTACGGGGAAATGCTGGCGCTCAAGGGTGACACCGCGCAGGAAGAGGTCGATGGCGCTCGTGCCGCGCTCTCTCGGCTCGGGGCAGTGGAGACCTCTGTGCTTCAGGTGGGCGAGGGCATTGTCGATCCGATGTCCACGGTTGTCCGGGTAGAGGTGGGCGAGAGCCCCGGCGGTGTGCGGTTCGCAGCCAAGCGGGCCAAGGCTGCACGGACCAGTAAGACCCGAAGGCGCCGCTAAGCGTCGCATACGTACCATTTCGGAGTGTCGAGCGGTTTCGGCTGGGTAGCAGCGGCATGGTGTTTCACGTGAAACGTCGCTCACTGCTGCAGGGGATCATCAGCCGCGGCCGCGCGGCAGCCGTGCCACGGGACCGTAGGCCCCGCGTGAAACCACTCGCGAGGGGTACCGGGTTGTCCACAGAGGTGGATTCGCCCACAGAACCACCGACCTCGCTGGTTCGTGACCCCGAAAGCATGGCAGGCTCTCCCCATCGCGAGCCTGAAGCCGAGGAGAGTGAATCCTTGCGGTCCGACGCCAACATCGCGGGACCGATGACCGATCCGGTCCCCGGTCCCCGAACCGAATCGGCGGGGGAAGATGTTTCACGTGAAACACCGCCCCCGATGGACGACACCCCCATCGGTCGTGCTGCCCAACTGGCAGTAGAGGCACTGGGTCGCGCTGGTGAGGGACTCCCTCGTCCGGCCCAGACTCGCGTGATGGTGGTTGCCAACCAGAAGGGCGGCGTGGGCAAGACGACCACGACGGTCAACCTTGCTGCGTCCCTGGCACTACACGGGGCCCGGGTCCTGGTCGTCGACCTGGACCCACAAGGCAATGCCTCCACTGCTCTCGGCATCGACCACCACGCCGAGGTCCCCTCGATCTATGACGTTCTGGTGGACAGCAAGCCGCTCTCCGACGTGGTTCAGCCGGTCAGGGACGTCGAGGGCCTCTTCTGCGCTCCCGCCACCATCGATCTCGCCGGAGCAGAGATCGAGCTGGTGTCGCTGGTCGCTCGGGAGAGCCGTCTCCAGCGAGCGATCCAGGCCTATGAGCAGCCACTGGACTACATCCTGATCGACTGCCCGCCCTCGCTCGGCCTCCTCACGGTCAATGCCATGGTGGCCGGCGCGGAGGTCCTGATTCCGATCCAGTGCGAGTACTACGCGCTGGAGGGCCTGGGACAGCTCCTGCGGAACGTCGATCTGGTGCGAGGCCATCTCAACCCGGCCCTTCACGTCTCCACGATTCTGCTCACGATGTATGACGGCCGGACGAGACTCGCCTCTCAGGTCGCTGACGAGGTGCGCAGCCACTTTGCCGAGGAGGTGCTGCGGACCAGCATTCCTCGATCCGTTCGCATCTCGGAAGCGCCGAGCTATGGGCAGACGGTTCTCACCTATGACCCCGGCTCCAGCGGTGCCCTTTCCTATCTCGAAGCGGCCCGCGAGATCGCCCTGCGGGGGGTTGCCGTCCAGTACGACCCGCAGCACTCCCGCGTAGGGCACCAGAACAACCAGCGCAGCATGTCGGAGGGCATCCAGTGAGTGAGCGACGTAGGGGACTGGGGCGGGGGCTCGGTGCACTGATTCCCGCTGCACCTCAGGAGCGGCAGGTGGAGCGGGGGGTGGCCGCCGCGAAGCTGGCGACACTGCCGCAGAGTCCGCAGCCCCCGGAATCCACAGCATCGTGGAACGAGGTCGAGTCGGTCGTTCTGCCGGAGCCTCCAGCAGGTGCCTACTTCACCGAGCTTCCGGTCAGCTCCATCGCTCCGAACCGGCATCAGCCGCGTGAGGTTTTCGACGAGGACGCGCTGGCTGAGCTCGTCACCTCCATCAAGGAGGTCGGTCTGCTGCAACCCGTGGTGGTGCGCAAGACCGGTGGGGAGAGCTATGAGCTCGTCATGGGCGAGCGTCGTCTGCGGGCATCGAAGGAAGCCGGCCTGGACCGGATTCCAGCGATCGTCAGGGATACCGATGACGAGAAGATGCTCTTGGACGCGCTCCTCGAGAACCTTCATCGGGCTCAGCTGAACGCGATCGAGGAGGCTCACGCCTATGAGCAACTCCTCAAGGACTTCGGCTGCACTCATGACCAGCTTGCGGAGCGGATCGGGCGGTCCCGCCCACAGATCTCCAACACGCTGCGTCTGCTTCGCCTCTCTCTGCCGGTGCAGCGGAGGGTCGCCGCCGGGGTGCTCTCGGCCGGGCATGCACGGGCCTTGCTCGGCGTGGAGGATTCGGAGGCCCAGGACAAGCTGGCGTCCCGCATCGTCGCCGAGGGCCTGTCGGTGCGGAGCGTCGAGGAGATCGTGAGTCTCATGGGCTCCGAGGAGCCTGCGGCTGCGGTCAAGCCGAAGGGGCCGCGTGCCGGTGCCCGGGTCTCGCCGGCGCTCATGGACCTTGCCACTCGGCTTTCGGACCGTTTTGAGACCCGTGTGAAGGTCGACCTGGGGCAGAAGAAGGGGAAGATCGTCGTCGAGTTCGCCTCCATGGACGACTTGGATCGGATCCTCTCCACGCTGGCTCCCGGAGAGGGCCGGGTCCTGGGCCGCAAGGATGACGAGGGCTGATCTTCCTTCCCGCTTGCGGAGGCTGCAAAGGGCGGGCCATGTACCGGTGCTGACCGGAACATGGCCCGCCCTTTGGCTGTGGGCGGTATCCCCTCGATCGCCCGATCGATACGATTCCAAGAGGCGTATCCGTGCTCGATGCCGAAGGAAGTGAGGAGCAGCTGTGGGGCGTCGGCTCGTACCGCTCACGCTGGACAACCTTCCGGATCTGCCCAAGCGGTGTCGCTCGTGCGTCTTCTGGGAGCTCGACCCGGTCAGCGGTGAGGCCGCTGCGGACGTCGGGCGCTCGGAGCAGGAGAAGGAGTCCTGGATCTCGGCCGTTCTGCTGGAGTGGGGCTCCTGTGGCCGGGTGGTCTATGTCGACGAGGTGCCGGTCGGGTACGTCCTCTATGCTCCCCCGGCCTATGTGCCGAGGTCGACTGCGTTCCCGACGAGTCCGGTGTCGCCCGATGCCGTTCAGCTGATGACGGCATGGATCATGCCGGGCTATCAGGGGCAGGGGCTGGGGCGCGTGATGGTGCAGACCGTGGCCAAGGACGTGATGAGGCGGGGCTTCAAAGCGATTGAGGCTTTCGGTGACGCCCGTTGGAAGGAGCCGGCCTGTGTGTTGCCGGCCGACCATCTCCTTGCGGTGGGCTTCAAGACCGTGCGCCCCCATCATGCCTTCCCCCGGTTGAGGCTGGAGCTCAGGACCGCGCTCTCCTGGAAGGAAGACGTGGAGATGGCATGGGACCGTCTGTTCGGTGTGGTGAAGAAGGAGCCCGCGCTGCGTCCTCTTTAGTTCCGCATGGCCCGGTGCAGCAGAAAGACGAACGGCCCGTCCCCTGCAGGGGACGGGCCGTTCGTGTTCCACGCGGTGTTTCACGTGAAACGGTGGTGTGTGTCAGGCCTTGGCGGGCTCGACGAAGTCCGCGAGGTCGCGCAGGATGGCGGCCTTCGGCTTGGCGCCGACGATGGTCTTCACGACCTCGCCACCCTGGTAGACGTTGAGCGTCGGGATGGACATGACGCCGTACTTGGCGGCCGTTTCCGGGTTCTCGTCGATGTTGAGCTTCACGATCTCGATCTCGCCGTGCTCGGCGGCGATGGCCTCCAGCGACGGGGCGATCTGACGGCACGGGCCGCACCAGGCCGCCCAGAAGTCCACCAGGACGGGCTTGTCGCTCTTGAGGACGTCGTCTTCGAAGGAAGCGTCGGTCACGGTCTTCAGGGCCACAGCGGCCTCCTTGATCTCGCGGGGTGTGGGTGGGGAAGAGGGATCAGACCGCAGGGGTCTCGGCCAGCTTCTCGCTGTCAGCGAGAGCGGCCAGGAAGCGCTCGGCGTCGAGCGCGGCGGAGCAGCCTGTGCCGGCGGCCGTGATGGCCTGGCGGTAGGTGTGGTCGACGACGTCACCCGCGCCGAACACGCCCGTGACGTTCGTACGCGTCGACGGTGCGGCCACCTTGAGGTAGCCCTCCTCGTCCAGCTCCAGCTGGCCCTTGAAGAGCTCGGTCCGCGGGTCGTGACCAACGGCGATGAAGAGGCCAGTGACGGGGAGCTCTCGGGTTTCTCCGGTCTTTGTGTCACGCAGGGTGAGGCCACTGAGCTTCTGCTCGCCGTGGATCTCGGTGACCTCGCTGTCCCAGGCGAACGAGATCTTCGGGTCGGCGAAGGCACGCTCCTGCATGGCCTTGGAGGCGCGGAGGGCGTCGCGGCGGTGGACGATCGTGACGGACTTGGCGAACCGTGAGAGGAAGGTCGCTTCCTCGATCGCGGTGTCGCCGCCGCCGACGACCGCGATGTCCTGGTCCTTGAAGAAGAACCCATCGCAGGTGGCGCACCAGGAGACGCCACGGCCCGAGAGCGCGTCCTCATTGGGCAGACCGAGCTTGCGGTGCTGGGACCCAGTGGTGACGATCACGGCCTTGGCGCGGTGCACGGTACCGGCAGTGTCGGTGACGGTCTTGATGTCACCGGTCAGGTCCACGGAGATGACGTCGTCGGGGACCAGCTCGGCGCCGAAGCGCTCGGCCTGGGCGCGCATGTTGTCCATCAGGTCCGGACCCATGATTCCGTCACGGAAGCCGGGGAAGTTCTCGACCTCGGTCGTGTTCATCAGGGCGCCACCTGCGGTGACGGCTCCCTCGAAGACCAGGGGCTTCAGCGACGCTCGGGCCGTGTAGAGCGCAGCGGTGTAACCCGCGGGCCCCGAGCCGATGATGATCACGTTACGGACGTCGCTCACGGGTTTCTTCCTCGTCTCTGCAGACTGCCACTGCCTAGGGGGGCGATTGTCTCGGTGGCTCTCACCCCACCCAACGGATCCTAAGGGGCATGCATTCCCGAGACCGCCGCGCGGCACGGCGGCCGAACAGAGAGGGAGGTCAGGAACGGGGATACGTCTGGCTTACCAGGAGCTCGGCGACCGGTTGTCCGTCCTGCCCGGACCCATTGGCGCAGGAGGCAGCAAGTACGTAGGCGCGTACGCGTGTGCTGTCCCCTGGGTCTGCCAGCACGAGGAGGTAGGCGGGTGCTCCCTGATAGTCACCCCGCTCGTACCCGAGCACCTCGTCGCTGCGGCCGGTGCCCGCCAAGACGCACTCGGGAACGTCGCCCGTCCCGCTGCTCCGGGGGGTATTGCCTTCGACCTGAGCCGACGTGGATTCGTTGCTGAGCCCCTGTGGGGTCTTGGGCGCGTGTTCCCCGGCCAGCAGGTCGTGGACACGGTCCTCGATCAGGGCGCCGGAGAAGGAGCCAGTGGCGGCTGCTTCAGTAAGGGTGTCGGCTTTCTCGGTGTCGGCCGATCTGCCGGCAGTCACCGTGCCCGTGTGGCTGAGGTAGAGGCTCGCTCCGAGCAGGACGGCTCCGAAGGCAGCACCGATCGTGGAGAGCAGTGCGATCCGGCGACGACGGGGTGCACGGGAGCGTCCGGGGCCGGTGGTTGCGCGCGGGTGTCCGGCCGGCCGGGTCTGCGTCGGGCGGTCCGTTGCCGGGGCGGGCGCAGTGGGAGAGGGGCCCTCGTCAGAGACAGGCGGTGTTTCACGTGAAACAGGGGTGTTGTCCTCGGGCGAGGTAGCGCTGAGGAGGGCCTCGGCGGCGAGGGCGGCATCGATCCTGCCGGCGATGTCAGCAGGCATCCGGGACGGACCGGGGAGCGTGCCGAGCAAGCTCCGAATCTCTTCCAGGGAGGTCCGTACGTCCCCGCAGAGAGCACAGCCGTCCACATGGCGCCGCACAGCCGCGGAACGGGTCGGTGGGAGCAGTCCCTCGGTCAGGTCGGAGATCTCCGAGACGTCCGGGTGCTGTGTGGTGTCGGCCCTGTCGGCCGTGGAAGTCACGTGCGCCCACCTCCGCCCTTCACAGCAGCTGGATCTGTCGGTCCGGTGTCCTGTGCTCCCGGCACCGGTGGGACGGATGTCCCCGGCGTCCGGTTCCTTCCCCCTTCGGTGGCTTCGTTACCCACAGTGTCGACGCGCAGATGAGTGACCATCGGAAGGAGGCGGGCCCGCCCTCGTGCGCAGCGGCTCTTTACGGTTCCGGTGGGGACGCCGAGGATACGGGCCGCTTCTGCGACCGGATATCCCTGCATGTCGACGAGCACCAGAGCGGCACGCTGGTCTTCGGGGATCGAGGCGAGCGCGGCGAGGACCTGGCGGTGCAGGTCCTGGCGCTCGACGGGGGCTTCGGCTGACTCGTGCGGGTCGAGGAGCTGCTCGAAGCGGTCGGTGTCCTCGACGGGGGAGGTCTTGCGGGAGGCGGACTTGCGAACCCGGTCGAGGCAGGCGTTCACCGTGATGCGGTGCAGCCAGGTCGTAACGGCCGACTGGCCGCGGAAGGTGTGGGCGGCCCGGAAGGCGGAGATCAGCGCGTCCTGGACGGCGTCAGCGGCCTCCTCGCGGTCCCCCAGGGTGCGCAGGGCAACGGCCCACAGCCGGTCTCGGTGGCGTCGCACGAGCTCGCCGAAGGCGTCGGGGTCTCCAGCGACGTGGCGTGCGAGCAGTTCCTCGTCCGTCGCCGTCTGGGGGGCGTCAGCCGCAGGCCCCACGGTTCCCCTCCTCGTTCGGCAGCTGTGCAGGCATTCAAGCCGGTCCATGCCCGGAAGTAAATGAGCGCCGAGCAGGGCTCGGCGCTCATGGGTGGGGCGAGTGGCAGTTACGGGCTCGTCCCCTGGAAGGCGACGTTCGTGATGGCCTGTTTGTAGCCGGCCCCGAAGTACTGGTCACCGCCGGAGTAGGGAAGTGCGGTCAACCAGAGCAGGACGTAGCGCGTCCTGACGGGTGTCTTCGCCTCCGGCTTCGCCGTCGACTCCGAGGTCTCGACCCTGGCGATCTTCTTCATGGTTTCCGGGGTGCCCGAGGGCGACAGGGAGTCGGCCGCGTACAGAGTGACCGTGGTGCTCGGTCCGCCGTAGCGGAACGCTATGGACCCGGACGAGACGTTCTGCTCGCTGCCGAGGTCGTAGACGATGCCGACGCCCTTCTTGTAGGGGGCCAAGACCGGACCCTCAACGAAGGTCTTGGTCCGCCAGTAGGTGGAACCGTCGCCGTCGTAGGTGCTCGAGACCTTGGCAGAGTTCTGCGGGGAGCCGTCAGGGGCGTACTCCCTCGCCGACTGGATGGCGAGCGGCTTCGGGGCTGGGGGCTTCTCGTCGTCGAGGGTCGGCGTGGTGACCGGGCTGCGGTCGTTGGAAGGCTGGTTGAGGAACCGATCGGCGATTTGCCAGCTGCCGAGCCCGAGCGCCGCGATGAGCAGGGCGGCCACGGTCCACTTCAGGACCTTGCCGGTGCGGCTCTGGAACGGGGGAGGCGGGACGACGACCGCTTGGGTGACTGCGGGGTGCGGTTGCGGGCGACCGTAGCTGCCCTGCTGGTAGGTGGTGCGCTGGTACTCGGGCGGGGTCGGGAACTCCGGCTCCGGCGGCTTGACGCGGGGCATCTCCGCGACGGCCTTGGCCAGCTCGTCAGGGGTGGTGCAGGGAGGCTCCTGGCGCGAGGCGGTGGCACCGTCGTTGGCGAGGGCGCGCATGGCGATCTCGGAGAGGCCGCGGTGAACGCCGGCGCGGACCTGGTCCGGCGGCAGCAACCCGATGCCCTTGGGCAGGCCGGAAAGCCCGTGTGCGTCGCTCTCGTACGGCCAGCGCTGGGTGAGTGCGGCGTACAGCAGCGCGCCGATGGCCTCGGTGTCGGTCCGCTGGGGTCGTTCGACGGTGATGCCGCGCAGAGCGGCGTTCACCGCGAGGCCGCGGATCCGGTACTGGCCGGTGGAGCTGCGCAGGACGGCACTCGGGGTGAGCCTCAGATGGGAGAGGCCTTCGCGGTGGGCGGCGGCCATGGCTTGGGAGACCTGGCTGACGAGTTGGTAGGCGTCGTGGGGCTCCAGCGGGCCGGCGGCAAGCAGCGTGGTCAGCTCGGTGGAGTCCGGAATCCACTCGTGCACGACATAGACGAGGTCGTTCTCCTCGACGGCGTCGAGGACCTGGACGAACCGGGGGTCGCCGAGGAGGGCTGAGGAACGCGCCGCGGCCAGCACCGAGCGTGCTCTGGGGTGATCGGCCGGCAGCAGGTGGACCCCGACGGCACGGCGGAGCTTCTCGTCGACGGCACGCCAGCTGCTGAAGCCGTCCAGTCGGGTGACGCACTCCTCCAGCCGGTAGCGCCGGGCCAGCTTGTGGCCGCTGTGCAGTTCCGGTGCCGCAATGGACGGCTGATCGCCGCTCTTTCGTTCGACCGCCTTGCTCCCCGTGACCTCGGCGGTCTTCTCCGCCGCCTTCCGCTCTTCCGCCACCCCGTCGGTCGCGGCCGTGTCCGCCTTGGCGGTCAGCGGGTCGTCACCGCTGTTGTCGGCCACGTCGACGGCAGCCGTGCTACGTTCCGCCACCGTCGTTCCTGCCTCCCCATCCGTTGTGCCATATCCAACAGCCATGCCAATTGTGCCCACAGTTGGACGCTGTGCACGACACGCGGTTCCCGTCGATGGTTGTGCGCGACTGCCGGTTCAGCGTCCCAGGCGTCCGCGAACCATGCCGACCAGGGTGTTCAGCTCCGTGATCCGCATGCGCTTCGCCGCGACGAAGAAGACGCCGAGGAGGACCGCACCGCCGATCACCAGAGCGACGAGCGAGCCCAGGGCCCCCTCGCCGAGCAGCTTCAGCAGACCGAAGCCGGCTGCGCCGGCGACGATGGCGGCGGGCACGGAGGCCATGCAGAGCCGTGCGTACGTTCGGAGGACCTGGGTGCCGTCCAGATCGCCGCCGAGGCGCTTGCTGAGCCGACGCCATGCGATGCCGACGCCGACGGCGTAGGCGAGCCCGTAGGAGGCGGCCATGCCGACGACGGCCCACTGGGCGGGCAGGACGACGTAGCAGAGTGCCGAGGCGGCTGCGTTGACGGCGGCAACGATCACCGTGTTGTAGAAGGGCGTCCGGGTGTCTTCGTAGGCGTAGAAGCCGCGCAGCACGACGTACTGGACGGAGTAGGGGATCAGACCGAGGCCGAAGGCCATCAGGATGAAGCCCATGCCCTGGGCTGCCTCGATGCCGCTGGAGGCGTAGAGCAAGGTGCACATCGGCACGCCGAGGGCCAGGAAGGCGAAGGAGACCGGGACGATCGCCACGGCCGAGTTGCGCAGGCCCTGTGAGATGTCGTCCCGGACGGCGCCGGGGTCGTCGTCGTGTGCGGCGCGGGAGATCCGCGGCAACAGCGCGGCCATGACGGACACCGTGATGATGGCCTGCGGCATGCCCCAGATCAGCTGGGCGTTGGAGTAGGCGAGGAAACCGGCACCGTTCTTCCCGGACGCCTCACCGGCGGCCGTGGCGAGCTGGGTGACGACCAGGACTCCCGCCTGGTTGGCGAGCACGAAGAGGACGGTCCACTTCGCCAGCTTCACCGTCTTGCCCAGTCCGTGGCCCTTCCAGTCGAAGCGGGGGCGGAAGCGGAACCCCGTCTCGCGCAGGTACGGGACCATCGCCACGGCCTGGACGACCAGGCCGAGCAGGGTGCCGATGCCCAGCAGACGAACGCCCTCGTCGGGGATGGTCTGCACACCCATGTGGGACTCGGCAGAGGTGCCGTAGACCCAGATGAACAGGCCGAAGGTGACGATCATGACGATGTTGTTGAGGACCGGGGTCCACATCATCGCGCCGAACTTGCCACGGGCGTTCAGGATCTGGCCCATCACCACGTGCACGCCCATGAAGAAGATCGTGGGCAGGCAGTAGCGGGCGAAGGTCACGGCCACGCTGTTTGCTGCGGCGTCGTCGGCGATGGTGTTCGACATCAGCCGGATCAGCAGTGGCGCTGCGAAGACGGCCACGGCCACGATGAGGCCGAGTGCCACCATGACCAGGGTCAGCAGACGGTTGGCGTAGGCCTCGCCGCCGTCCTCGTCGTTCTTCATGGAACGGACGAGTTGGGGCACGAAAACCGAGTTGAGGCCACCGCCGACGGTGAGGATGTAGATCATCGTCGGCAGGGTGTAGGCGATGGTGAACGTGTCGCCGAGCAGGGCCGCGCCGAGAGCACCGGTGATCACCAGACTGCGGACGAAACCGGTGAGTCGTGAGACCAGGGTGCCGGCCGCCATCACGGCGCTCGACTTCAGCAGTCCCGAAGCGCGGCCCGACTTCTTGGGGGCGGGTGTGGGCAGGGGGTCCGGCTCCGGGGCGGGCGGAGGCACCTGACCGGGCGCCTGCTGGTCCCGGTACAAGTGTGCGAACGCGTCCGGCTCGGGCGTCTCCTCGCTGGCCCGGGTCACCAGGTCGTCGACCCCGGTGAACTGCACCGTGCGGGCGTCGTCCCCGTACGGCAGGTGGCGCGAGGGGCCGTCCGGCTCGGGTGCCGGGGTCTGGGCCCACACCCGGGGGTCGGGGGCGTGCTGGGAAGCGGCCGGCTGCTGGTAGAGCGCCTGGGGGTCCTGGTAGGTGCCGGGCGGGGGCGGCGGGTGCGCGGCGCGGTCGTAGAGCGCCTCGGCCACCGGGTCCTGCGCGGACACGTCCTGGGACCGGTAGGGGTCATGGGCGAAGGCGTCCTGGACGTAGGGGTCCTGGGCGTACGGGTTCTGCCCGTAGGGATCCTGCCCCTGCGGCCCGTGGGCGCCTTGCTGCGAAGGGGGCACCGGGGGGTGGCCGGAACCGGGAGGCGGCACGGGCGTCCCACCGGACGGCGCGTGGCCGCCCGTGCCCTGGCCGCGGTCACCGTCGTACGGCGCGTTCATGGTTACCCCACCTCATCGTTTCCGGCCAACCGGCCACGACATCGCTCAACGGTCCACTTTCTCACCCGGGCCCGACGGGTCGCCGCTTTCGGCTCCGGTGTCCGATGTCGGGTCACTCGGCTGCGCGGGTCCGTTGCGGGTGGGATCTTCTTCGGCGGGCAGGTCCCGACCGAGCTCCTTCTCCTCCGGTCCGTCCGACGCGGTGCCGTCCGACGGAACGTCCTCGGACGTTCCGGACTCCGGGGCGCTTTCTCCCCCGGTCGTCCCTGCTGCCTCGGCTTCGGCGTTCCGGGCAGCCACCCGCTTGCGCTGGCTGTACATCCGCACACCGGCGAGGACGAGGAGGAGGACACCGCCGGCGATCACCAGCATCACCGTGGGAGTGATCTCGGAGACCCGCACGGTGAAGGACATGGGCTGACCGTACGGCGTTCCGTCTTCGGTGTAGAGCTGCGCCGTCATCGGTACCTGGCCGTTGACATTGGCCGAGGCGGTGAACTTCACCGACTGGCTGTGCCCGGCGCTGACCTTCACGGGGAGCTCGGTGTACCGGGCGCCGTTGAGCTCCAACCTGCTCTTGTTGGGAGAGGTGAGGCGCAGCACCAGATGGTCCACTCCCTGGAGCAGCTGGTTCTGGACGGTCACGGGGATCGTCGCGCTCCGGCCGGAGAGGGTGAGGTCCGACTTGTCGACGAGTTGGACGCCCTTGGTCAGCTTCTGCAGATAGTTCAGGACGTTGTCCCGGTAGATGGCGGAAGCCCGGGGCTCACCGCGCCAAGAGGTCGACATCTCGCGGTTGATCGCGTTGCCGAACGGCGGCACGACGCGTTCCGGCTGCGTCAAGATGATCTTGAAGTCGTTCAGCTCGTCCTGAGTCGTCTTCATGTCGCGGAAGGCCTGGACCGGAAGTTCCTGCTCACGCAGTTGCTTCGGGTAACGGGAACTGCTCGGCACCGTGGTGGAGGCGTCCGGGTCCGGCTTGGTCGCGGCAGCCGCGAGGAGGTCGCTCGGCTGGGACCAGCGCCGGCCCGAGAGGCCGCGCAGCGCGGTCGCCATCGACTGTGCCTGGGCCGCGGTCGGGACCCGCTGCGGTGCGACCACGATGCTCCGCTGGTCCTCCGGCCGTTCCAGGGTGATGGCCAACGACTGGGCGAGGAATTCCTGGACCGCGAGCGTAGAGTTCTCCGCGCGGACCATGTCTCCTTCGAAGGCGGTGGACAGGAGGGCGTCGCTGACCACGGCCGTGGTGCTCCCGCTGCCCAGCGGGCGGGCCGCCGTCGCCGTGTAGGGGAGCTCGTCGCGCACGCTGTCGCTGCGGGCGATGACCGTGTCGGCACCCGCAGAGGTGGCGACCGACACGATGGACGGGTCGACGGCACCGTTGACCGGCCAGGCGACGCCAGTGGACGGCTCTACGTGGAGGACGGTTTCGACCGTCACGCTTGCCAGGGTGGTCGCCGACTGGAGGTGCCTGAGAGAGCCGGGCACGTCCTTGCCCCGATGGGCCAGGGAGGCCAGGTCGGGGTCGGCGAAGGGAAGGGCTACGACCTTGCGCCCCTGAACGGCTTTCTCCAGCTCACCCAGCCACTGCTCGGCTGCGGCTTGGTTCTTTCCGGGGACGTTCCGGTCCCCGTCCTTGACGCGGTACCCGTTCGCCATGGCGTCGACGGAGGCCAGCAGATCCGGATCGATCACCCAGGTCACCGGAAGGTCCTTGCCCAGGGAGACCAGCTGTTCCAGTCGCCCGCCCGGCCGCAACTCGGCCGCCAGGTCATCGTCCTCGAAGACCGGTGTCTGCTGATCGTCCGTGGCCGTCTCCGCCGAGACGTGCGCGGAGCCGATCAGCGGCCAGAGGTAGGTGAGCTGGGTCTTCTTCTCCGTGGCTTCGGGCTGGTACGGCAGGAAGGTCCGCTCGATGCCGAGCACCCGGTCGTACCGCTTGTCCGAGGTCTGCCCGGTGAGGGAGACGCCCAACTGGTAGACGCCCTCCTTGTCGAATCCGAGCTTGGAGACGGGTACCGACAGGGAGAACTCTGCGCTCAGGCCGGCGCCGAGGCGGGGGATCTCAAGGGTGGGTGCGCCGCTCAGGGGAGCCGGGTCGCTGTCGCTCCGGTAACCGGTGCGCCGTGTGACCTGGTCGATCTCGCTGCGGCTCGTCATCTGTGGTCCGACGCGCAGATTCACGGTTGCGTCGGTGATGGCCTTCTTGCCCCGGTTGGTCAACGTGCCGGTGACGGTGACGGTGTCCCCTTCGACGGGCGCGCTGGGCGTCAGCGTGTCGAGGGACACATCGACGGTCTTGGAACCGGTGCCGTCTTCGGCCGCCCTCGCCGGGGAGGAAGCGACGGGCGCCTGGAGCAGGCCGGCGAGGAGCGGTGCCCCGAAGGCGACGGTGACCGTACGCCGCAGCCATCGGCGGGCAGGTGAGGGACGGGTTCCCTGGATGTCTGCCGCCTCGGCCACGCCTCGCCCGTCCTCGTCGTTGTCTGTGGTGTCGGTGGTTGCTCGGTTGCTGTGTCCAGGCATGGTAACGAGGCTTGCTGGGAGCAAGTGCCGGGGACTGCTCCAGGTGATGGGCGTGGGCGTGCTGCCCGGGGTAAAACGGTGGCGTCGGGGCGATCCGGGGCACGTACCCTCTTCTGTTGTGCCGAACGCCAACGAAGACACCCCGACTGAACTGAGCCAGGTGCAGCGCCGCGCGGTCAGTGAACTGCTGCGCGTGTCGCCCGTCGCCGACGATCTCGCCCGCCGTTTCCAAGAGGCCGGGTTCAGCCTCGCGCTGGTTGGCGGCTCGGTACGGGACGCGTTGCTCGGGCGGCTCGGCAACGACCTGGACTTCACCACCGACGCCCGCCCCGAGGACGTGCTGAAGATCGTCCGCCCGTGGGCCGACGCGGTGTGGGAGGTGGGCATTGCCTTCGGGACGGTCGGCTCCCAGAAGGAGGGCTACCAGATCGAGGTCACGACGTACCGCTCGGAGGCGTACGACCGGACCTCGCGGAAGCCCGAGGTGTCCTATGGCGAGTCCATCGAGGAAGACCTCGTTCGGCGTGACTTCACCGTCAACGCCATGGCCGTTGCCCTCCCCGAGAAGGACTTCATCGATCCGTACGGTGGTCTGGAAGACCTTGCGGCCAGGATCCTGCGGACCCCCGGCACACCGGAGGAGTCCTTCTCCGACGACCCCCTGCGCATGATGAGGGCCGCCCGGTTCGCCGCGCAGCTGGATTTCGAGGTTGCCCCCGAGGTCGTCACCGCCATGAAGGAGATGTCCGGTCGCATCGAGATCGTCTCCGCCGAGCGGGTCCGTGAGGAGCTCAACAAACTGCTGCTCTCGACCCACCCCAGGAAGGGGCTCGGGCTCCTCGTGGAAACGGGGCTCGCCGAGCACGTGATGCCCGAGCTGCCGGCTCTGCGGCTGGAGAGCGATGAGCACCACCGCCACAAGGACGTCTATGAGCACTCCCTGACCGTCCTGGAGCAGGCGATCGGCCTGGAGGAGAACGGCCCCGACCTGGTGCTGCGGCTTGCCGCCCTTCTCCATGACATCGGCAAGCCCCGCACTCGCCGTTTCGAGAAGGACGGCCGCGTCTCCTTCCACCACCACGAGGTGGTGGGCGCGAAGATGACCAAGAAGCGCATGACCGCGCTCAAGTACTCCAACGAGATGATCAAGGACGTCTCGCGTCTCGTGGAGCTGCACCTGCGCTTCCACGGCTATGGAAGCGGCGAGTGGACCGACTCGGCGGTGCGTCGTTACGTCCGTGATGCGGGGCCCCTGCTCTCCCGTCTGCACAAGTTGACCCGCTCCGATTGCACCACGCGCAACAAGCGCAAGGCGGCGGCGCTCTCCCGGACCTATGACGGTCTGGAGGAGCGGATCGCCCAGCTCCAGGAGCAGGAGGAGCTGGACGCGATCCGCCCCGACCTCGACGGCAATCAGATCCAGGAGATCCTGGGCATCGGCCCCGGTCCTGCCATTGGCCAGGCGTACAAGTTCCTGCTGGAGCTCCGTTTGGAGAACGGGCCGATGGAGCACGATCGGGCCGTCGTCGCCCTCAAGGAGTGGTGGGAAGCGCGGGGCTGAGCCCAAGCGCTGTTCGTGCGGGGTCGTGTTTCACGTGAAACACGACCCCGTCTGCTCACGGAGGGTGATGTTTCACGTGAAACATCACCCTTTCTTGTGTTCCCGGTACAGGGTGAGGGCGATCGCCGCGTAGATCGCGGCCACCAGGACGATCAACAGCGGCGACCGTCCGTCGGGCGGCAGCATCAGGGCCGCGACGCCTGCCGCGCCCACGAAGGCGACATTGAACAGCACGTCGTAGAGGGAGAAGATCCGTCCTCGGTAGGCGTCGTCCACTGCCGTCTGGACGACGGTGTCCGTGGCGATCTTCGCGCCCTGGGTGGTGAGCCCGAGGAAGAAGGCGGCGACGAGGAACGGTGTCGGGGCGAAGGTGAGGCCGAGCGCCGGTTCCAGCACGGCAGCCGTCGCCGTGCACACGATCATCCAGCCGAAGGGGCCGAACCGTCCGACCGCCCAGGGGGAGAGGACGGCGGCTGCGAAGAAGCCGGCACCCGAAGCCGCGACGGCGAGTCCGAGGAGGCCGAGCCCCTCTGATTCGGTGGAGCTCCAGGCGTAGCGGCTGAGCATGAGGACGATGACGAGCAGGGCACCGTAGCAGAAGCGCATGAGGGCCACTGCCGCGAGGGCCCGGGCAGCGTCCCGTCGCTCGGCGAGGTGCCGCAGTCCCGCGAGCAGGCCTCGGGCCGTCGACTTCACGGCGGAGGCAAGGGGCTGGGGAACGAGGCCGGGGTCGGGACCGAGGAGTTCCCGTGACATTCGCAGGGAGGCGAGGCCGGCGCAGAGGTAGAGCACGGCGCCGAAGGTCACGACGACCGCGTCGGAGTCGTCGGAGAGCAAGCGGACGCCGAAGGCGAGGCCGCCGCCGAGGGTTGCGGCGAGGGTGCCGGCCGTGGGCGAGAGGGAGTTCGCCACGACGAGGCGCTCGTCGTCGACGACCCGTGGAAGCGAGGCCGAGAGCCCGGCGAGTACGAAGCGGTTGACGGCGGTGACGGAGAGGGCGGAGCCGTAGAAGAGCCAGTCCGGTACGGAAGCGAGGACCAGGACGGCGGTGCCACAGGCGAGCAGGGCGCGCAGAAGGTTTCCGTACAGGAAGACCTGGCGCCGCTGCCAGCGGTCGAGGAACACTCCGGCGAAGGGGCCGACGAGTGAGTACGGGAGCAGGAGCACCGCCATGGCGGAGGCGATCGCGGTGGGCGAGGTCTGCTTCTCGGGGGAGAAGACGACGTACGTGGCCAGGGCCACCTGGTAGACGCCGTCGGCGCACTGGGAGAGCAGCCGGACGGCGAGCAGTCGGCGGAAGTTCGTCAGGCGCAGGAGTACGCGCAGATCACGTACGACGGACATGGCAGCAAGACTCACATACGAAGAGGGTCCCCGGGCAGTGCCGCGGGGACCCTCGATCGACAGGAGAGGGGCGCTTTAGCGCTCGACCTCACCCTTGATGAACTTCTCGACGTTGGCGAGGGCCTCGTCGTCGAAGTACTGCACCGGCGGGGACTTCATGAAGTACGAGGAGGCCGAGAGGATCGGGCCACCGATGCCGCGGTCCTTGGCGATCTTCGCAGCGCGCAGGGCGTCGATGATGACACCCGCGGAGTTCGGGGAGTCCCACACCTCGAGCTTGTACTCCAGGTTCAGCGGGACGTCACCGAAGGCGCGGCCCTCCAGGCGGACGTACGCCCACTTGCGGTCGTCCAGCCAGGCCACGTAGTCCGACGGGCCGATGTGGACGTTCTTGTCGCCCAGCTCGCGGTCCGGGATCTGCGAGGTGACGGCCTGGGTCTTGGAGATCTTCTTGGACTCCAGGCGGTCGCGCTCCAGCATGTTCTTGAAGTCCATGTTGCCGCCGACGTTGAGCTGCATCGTGCGCTCAAGACGGACACCGCGGTCCTCGAACAGCTTCGCCATCACACGGTGCGTGATGGTCGCGCCCACCTGGGACTTGATGTCGTCGCCGACGATCGGGACGCCCGCCTCGGTGAACTTGTCCGCCCACTCCTTGGTGCCGGCGATGAAGACCGGAAGGGCGTTGACGAAGGCGACC
This sequence comes from Streptomyces sp. NPDC058872, assembly GCF_042743065.1. NCBI lineage: Bacteria > Bacillati > Actinomycetota > Actinomycetes > Kitasatosporales > Streptomycetaceae > Streptomyces > Streptomyces sp. NPDC058872. Next base: position 128,506 of record NZ_JBHYMK010000010.1, on the reverse strand, counting down.
TTGGCGTCGATGGCGCACTGGGCGTAGAACTTCGCCGCGTCCTCGGAGCCGACGGGCAGGTAGCAGACGAGGACGTCGACCTCGCGGTCCTTGAGGACCTGGACGACGTCGACCGGCTCCTCGGCGGACTCCTCGATGGTCTGGCGGTAGTACTTGCCGAGACCGTCGAGCGTGTGACCGCGCTGGACCGTGATGCCCTTGTTCGGGACGTCACAGATCTTGATGGTGTTGTTCTCGCTGGCGCCGATCGCGTCGGAGAGGTCGAGGCCGACCTTCTTGGCGTCGACGTCGAAGGCGGCGACGAACTCCACGTCACCGACGTGGTACTCGCCGAACTGGACGTGCATCAGGCCGGGCACCTTGGTCGCCGGGTCGGCGTCCTTGTAGTACTCGACGCCCTGCACCAGCGAGGCGGCGCAGTTGCCCACGCCGACGATGGCTACGCGAACCGAACCCATTCCGGTTGCTCCCTGTGTGATCGTGGAAGCCCTGCTGTGCGCAGGGTTTCACTTGGCGGTGTCATCGGACGGATCCGGCCGGGTACTGCCCCCGTGCCGGGGCAGGCCGCCCGTTTCTCCAGAATCGTTGTCGTGCAGAGCGGGGGTCTCGGGACCGGATCGCTGATCCCGTCCCGCCCGCTCGCTCTCGATGAGCTCGTTCAGCCAGCGCACTTCGCGCTCCACGGACTCCATGCCGTGGCGCTGTAGCTCAAGCGTGTAGTCGTCCAGGCGCTCCCGCGTCCGTACCAGGGAGGCGCGCATCTTCTCCAGACGCTCCTCCAGCCGGCTGCGACGGCCCTCCAGGACGCGCATCCGCACCTCGCGCTCGGTCTGCCCGAAGAAGGCGAAGCGAGCTGCGAAGTGTTCGTCCTCCCAGGCATCCGGACCGGTGTGGGAGAGGAGCTCCTCGAAGTGCTCCTTACCTGCCGGGGTCAGCCGGTAGACGATCTTGGCGCGGCGTCCTGCGAGGGAAGCGGCGAGGGCTTCCTCGGGGGCGCTGCCCGGTTCCTCGATCAACCAGCCGTTGGCGACCAGCGTCTTGAGGCAGGGGTACAGCGTCCCGTAGCTGAAGGCCCGGAAGACGCCCAGCGAGGTGTTGAGGCGTTTCCGCAGTTCGTACCCGTGCATGGGGGCCTCGCGCAGCAGACCGAGGACGGCGAATTCGAGGATGCCGGAGCGTCTGCTCATTCGTCGTCTCCTCCTCTGCTTCGGGGGCCTTATGCCGCACTGATGTATCGAGTCGATACATCAGCACGATAGAACGGCCTCTCCGTCTCGACAAGCGGACCCACCGTGACCGGCATCACATCACCAATTCATGACGATCGAGTTGCCCGATTTGAGGTGAAGTTCAGCTCTAGGAGGGTTTTGGCCGTGCGTAGTCTGTGCGGCATGCAGACCACCGGGAACCGAGCGATGCCCTGGGGCGTCAGTGCTGCGGGTGACCGGCTGCGGTACGGGGGGACCTCCGATGGGGCCCCGTCCGTGCGCATTTCGGGGGGACCGGAACTCAACTGCCGCTTCCAGGCGTACGCGCCTGCCCGAGGAGTAGTCGTTCGATGAGCGAGCATCGTCGCAAAATGCCGCCGCAGCAGCCGCCGACGGGCGGTCGCGCGGCGGCACGGCGCGCTGCCCAACAGCCGATGGGCCGCATGCCGGCCCCGGCCCATGACGTCGGTACGGAGGCCCCCTCGGCCTCGTACGGACCGCCCTCTTCCTACGGAGAGGAGCAACGCCCCTACGGGGGGCGTGCCGAGGCCCGTCGAGCCGCCCAGCGCGGCAGTCGGCGGAGAGGCGCCGACTCCGGCCCCGGTGGGACCGGTGGAGGTCGCCGCGGTGGTGGCGGCGGTGGTGGCGGACGCGGCAGCGGTGGCCCCGGGCGGGGCTCCGGCGGCAGGCCCCCGGGCAAGAAGCGGATCATCGACTACCCGCGTCACAACAAGTACGGCTGGCGTCGCTGGATGCCGTCGTGGAGGCTCGTGACGGGCACCTTCCTCTTCTTCTGTGCTTCGGTGATGGGCGCCGCCGCGTTCGCGTACTCGCGGGTGGACGTCCCCAACGAGGCCGAGACCGCGACCTCGCAGAACAACATCTACTACTGGGCCGACGGGTCCCGCATGGTCGCGACGGGCAGCGGCACCAACCGCCAGATCGTCAAGTTCGAGCAGATCCCCGAGGCCATGCAGGACGCGGTGATCTCGGCGGAGAACAAGACCTTCTGGGAGGACTCCGGGGTCGATCCCATGGGCATCGGCCGTGCCGTGTGGAACATGGCCATGGGCGGTCAGACCCAGGGCGGTTCGACCATCACCCAGCAGTACGTGAAGAACAACCGCCTGGACGACCAGTCGCAGACCGTCACCCGGAAGGTGAAGGAACTCTTCATCTCCATGAAGGTCGGCAACGAGGTCACCAAGCAAGAAGTCATGGCCGGTTACCTGAACACCTCGTACTACGGACGTGGTGCGTACGGCATCCAGGCGGCGGCCCGCGCGTACTTCAACAAGGACGTGGAGAAGCTCAACCCCAGCGAGTCGGCGGTGCTCGCCGCGGTGCTGAAGGGCGCGACCTACTACGACCCGGCCGGCTATCCGGACGTCGACCCCAGTGCCACCGCCCAGGCGAACACCGAGCGCCTCACCAAGCGGTGGAAGTGGATCCTCGACGAGATGCAGAAGGACGGGCACATCTCGGCCGAGGAGCGGGCGAAGTACACCGCCCTCCCCAAGGTGCAGAAGATCAAGAAGAGTGCCAACCTGAGCGGCCAGATCGGCTACCTGGTGAGCACGGCCAACCTCAACATGAAGAACGAGTTCGACATCAGCGAGGCCGAGCTCGAGCGCGGCGGCTACGAGATCCACACCACCTTCGAGAAGTCGAAGGTGGACAAGATGGAGCAGGTGATCAAGAACGTCATCAAGGAGAACATCGACCCGAAGAAGCGCCCCAAGGAGGACTCGCACGTCCAGTTCGGCGGCGCGTCCGTCGACACGGCGACCGGGAAGATCGTCGCCATCTACGGCGGCGTCGACGCCACCAAGCACTTCCGCAGCAACGCCGACAACACCGGTGCCCAGGTCGGATCGACCTTCAAGCCCTTCGTGCTCGCCGCCGCGATGACGGACGGCGTGCGGGACCCGGAGCTCGGTCCGCAGCAGGACGCGTCCGAGCGCACGATCCTCGACCCGGACAAGAGCCTCTACAACGGCAAGGACGACCTGGCGATCCGCAAGTACAACGGGGACATCTGGCGCGACGACAAGGGCAACGAGTGGCGTCAGAGCAACGACGAGGACGCCAGCTACGGCGACATCTCGCTGCGCTACGCCATGATGAAGTCCGCCAACTCGCCGTATGTGCAACTCGGCATGGACGTCGGCATCGACAAGGTGCGCAACGCGGCCGTCAAGGCCGGCGTCCGCGAGGACTCCCTGGTCAAGGGCGACTTCCCCTCCTTCTCCCTCGGTGTCTCCAGCCCGAGCGCCATCCGCATGGCCGGCGCGTACGCGACCTTCGCCAACCAGGGCGAGCAGAACGACCCCTACTCCGTCGAGAAGGTGATGCGGAACGGCTCCGTCGTCAACGAGCACCATGCCGATCCCACGAGGGCCTTCAGCCCGGCGGTCGCCAACAACGTCACCGACGTGCTGCGGAGCGTCGTCGCGGACGACCGGGGCACCGGCCGCAAGGCACGGCTCCCCGGCCGTGACGTGGCCGGCAAGACCGGTACGACCGACGACAACATGTCGGCCTGGTTCGTGGGCTACACGGCCCAGCTGGCGACCGCGATCGACATGTACCGCTTCGACGACGACGAGACGAAGCCGGACCGCACGTTCGAGTCGATGTACGGCACGGGCAACCAGCCCACGATCCACGGTTCGTCGTTCCCCTCGCGGATCTGGCGCGAGTACATGATGGACGCGGTCGAGGGCATGCCCAAGGTCGACTTCCCCGAGCCGGAGAAGCTGGAGGGCGCCAAGGCGATCTTCGGCGGTGGTGCGGAGAGCCCGACGCCGACGCCGACGGACTCTCCGACGCCCACCGAGTCGGCCAGCCCGACGCCCACCGAGTCGGCCAGCCCGACGACCACTCCTCCGGGACAGACCAAGACGCCGAAGCCCGGCAAGACGACCTGCAGCGTCTGGGACTTCAACTGCAACAACCCCGGCGACCCCGGTGGGAACACTGGTGAGCCCACTCCCACGGATCCGACGCCTACGGACTCGCCGACGCCGACGGACTCGCCGACGGACAGCTCCGGCGGCAACGGCAACGGCAGACCCGGGGGCGGGACGCCCTGATCCCGCAGTCCGGCGCCTGACCGGGCAATCCACCGAGGGCCGTCGCGGCCGTCCCGTACCTTCCGTACGGAACGACCGCGGCGGCCCTCGCCGTTTTCCCGGGGACGTACGGCAGGATGTCCCCCATGCCGAGCCTCCAGAAGTCGAGCGCACCGCGAGACCGCGCACAGACGGTCGTTCCCACCCACCGGGACGAGGTGGCCGCCGCGGGCAGCGAGCTGATCGGTGGCCCCTACGGCCGTCGGGCGGCGCGGAACACCGGACAGTTGACGCCGGTGCGGGTGATCGCACTGGTGGCCCTCGGCATGTACGCCCTCGGCATGGTGCAGAAGCTGCCCTGCTACAACTGGGCCTGGTTCCGGGGCGCCACCTCCCAGTACACCCACGCCTGCTACTCGGACATCCCCCACCTCTTCGCCGGGCGGGGCTTCGCGGACGGCCTGGTCCCCTACTTCGACCGGTTGGGCGGCGACATACCGTTCCTGGAGTACCCGGTCCTGACCGGCCTCTTCATGGAGGTCGCGTCCTGGCTGACACCGGGCGGCGGTGACCTGACGCAGCGGGAGCAGGCGTACTGGCTGGTCAACGCCGGCCTGCTGATGGTCTGCGCCGCCGTACTCGCGGTCTGTGTGACCCGGACGCACCGGCTGCGCCCCTGGGACGGCCTCCTGGTCGCCCTGGCGCCCGCGGTGGCGCTCACCGCCACGATCAACTGGGACCTGCTGGCCGTCGCGCTGACCGCCGCCGCCGTCTTCATGTGGTCACGGAGCCGGCCGCTGGCCTTCGGCGTCCTGCTCGGCCTGGCGACCGCTGCCAAGTTCTACCCGATACTGCTCCTCTGCCCGCTGCTGCTGCTCTGCTGGCGGGCCGGCAAATGGCGGGCGTACGGGACCGCGCTGCTCGGCTTCGCGGGTGCCTGGCTGGTCGTGAACCTGCCGGTGATGTTGCTCGCGCCGGAGGGATGGAAGCAGTTCTACCTCTTCAGCCGGGACCGGAACGTCGATTTCGGTTCGATCTGGCTGCTGGTCAGCCAACGGACGGGAGACGCGATCCCGCCGGGCCGGGCCAACCTGTACGCGCTGCTGCTGGTGGCGGTCGCGGTGGCCGGACTCGCCTTCCTGGCCTTCACCGCCCCCCGCCGGCCCCGCTTCGCCCAGTTGGCCTTCCTGGTCGTCGCCGCCTTCGTGCTGACCAACAAGGTCTACTCGCCGCAGTACGTCCTCTGGCTGGTCCCCCTGGCCGTGCTCGCCCGTCCCCGCTGGCGCGACTTCCTGATCTGGCAGGCCTGCGAGGTCACGTACTTCCTCGGCATCTGGATGTACCTGGCCTTCACCACGGGCGGCAACAAGCAGGGCCTGCCGATGGAGGGCTACCAGTTCGCGATCGTGCTCCACCTGCTCGGCACGCTCTACCTGTGCGCGATGGTCGTGCACGACGTCCTCGTGCCGGAGAAGGACCCGGTCCGGCAGGACGGTGCGGACGATCCCTCGGGGGGCGTCCTGGACAGCGCCGAGGACGTCTTCGTGGCGGGCAGGGCCGCCCGGCAGGCCCGACACGCCGCTCCGGCGGCGGTGGAGGGCCCACGGGTGAGCTGGGGCGTCCGGGACGCCCCAGACGTCCCGGACGCCCCAGACCACCCGTGGGGCGCACCCGAGGAGCCGGGCGGGCCGTCGGCCACCCCCGGGGAGCAGCGCTCCCGGGGGTGAGCGGATCCGGCCGGCTCAGCGCTCCACGAGCCGGTCGTACTGCGTCGTGGTGTGGCGCAGGTGCGCCACGAGTTCGTCGCCCACCCGGGGCTCCTCGGCGTCGGCCGGCACGAAGAGGATCGACACCTGCATGTGCGGCGGCTCGGCGAACCAGCGCTGCTTCCCGCCCCAGACGAACGGCGAAAGGTTTCGGTTGACCGTCGCCAGACCCGCCCTGGCCACGCCCTTGGCGCGCGGCATGACGCCGTGCATCGCCTTCGGAGCCTCCAGGCCCACACCGTGCGAGGTGCCGCCGGCGACCACCACCAGCCAGCCGTCGGAGGCGGCCTTCTGCTGGCGGTAGCCGAACCGGTCGCCCTTGGAGACCCGGGTCACGTCGAGCACCGAACCCCGGTACTCCGTGGCCTCGTGGTCGCCCAGCCACAGCCGGGTGCCGATCCGGGCCCGGAAGCGGGTCTGCGGGAACTGCTGCTGCAGCCGGGCCTGCTCCTCCGCCCTCAGATGGCTGACGAACATGGTGTGCAGCGGCAGCCGGGCGGCCCGCAGCCGATCCATCCAGGAGATGACCTCCTCGACCGCGTCGGTGCCGTCCTGACGGTCCAGGGGCAGGTGCAGCGCGAAGCCCTCCAGGCGCACGTCCTCTATGGCGGCGTGCAGCTGCAGGAGCTCCTCCTCGCGCACCCCGTGCCGCTTCATCGAGCTCATGCACTCGATCACGACCCGGGCGCCCACCAGCGCGTGGACGCCGTCCACGGACGATACGGATCGGATCACCCGGTCGGGCAGCGGCACCGGCTCCTCCCCCCGGCGGAAGGGGGTGAGGACCAGCAGGTCGCCGCCGAACCAGTCCTTGATCTTCGCGGCCTCGTAGGTGGTGCCCACCGCGAGCACGTCGGCTCCGAGCCGGGCGGTCTCGTCAGCGAGCTTCTCGTGCCCGAAACCGTATCCATTGCCCTTGCAGACCGGGATGAGTCCCGGGAACTGGTCGAGGACGGACTTCTGGTGCGCCCGCCAGCGAGCGGTGTCGACGTAGAGGGAGAGCGCCATGGCCGGCCCGGAACCTTTCTGATGGCAGCGGTGTCAAAGGTGTGTACGAGACTACGAGCCTACGGAACCGTCAACGGCGCGACATGTAGATGTCGAGCGCCTTGTGGAGCAACTTGTTCAGCGGGAAGTCCCACTCGCCGATGTACTCGACGGCCTCGCCGCCCGTGCCCACCTTGAACTGGATGAGCCCGAAGAGGTGGTCGGTCTCGTCGAGGGAATCCGAGATGCCCCGGAGGTCGTAGACGGTCGCGCCCATCGCGTAGGCGTCGCGGAGCATCCGCCACTGCATCGCGTTCGACGGCCGGACCTCACGGCCGATGTTGTCGGAGGCTCCGTACGAGTACCAGACGTGTCCGCCGACGACGAGCATGGTCGCGGCCGAGAGGTTCACCCCGTTGTGGCGTGCGAAGTAGAGCCGCATGCGGTTGGGGTCCTCGTTGTTGAGGACGGTCCACATGCGCTGGAAGTAGGAGAGCGGACGGGGCCGGAAGCGGTCGCGCACGGCCGTGATCTCGTACAGCCGCTGCCACTCCGCCAGGTCCTCGTAGCCGCCCTGGACGACCTCGACGCCGGCCTTCTCCGCCTTCTTGATGTTGCGGCGCCACAGCTGGTTGAAGCCCTTGAGGACGTCGTCGAGCGAGCGGTTCGCCAGCGGGACCTGGAAGACGTAACGGGGCTGCACGTCGCCGAAGCCGGCGCCGCCGTCCTCGCCCTGCTGCCAGCCCATCTTCCGCAGTCGGTCCGCGACCTCGAAGGCGCGCGGCTCGATGTGGGTGGCCTCGACGTCCTTGAGGCGCTTGACGTCGGGGTTCTGGATGCCGGACTTGATCGCGGCGGCGTCCCAGCGCCGGATCACGACCGGCGGCCCCATCTTCACCGAGAAGGCACCCTGCTGCTTCAGGTGCGCCAGCATCGGCTGCAGCCAGTCGTCGAGGTTGGGTGCGTACCAGTTGATGACTGGGCCCTCGGGCAGGTAGGCCAGGTAGCGCTTGATCTTCGGGAGCTGGCGGTAGAGCACCAGACCGGCGCCGACCAGCTCACCGGCCTTGTCGAACCAGCCGAGGTTCTCCGAGCGCCACTCCGTCTTCACATCAGCCCACGCCGGGACCTGGCAGTGGCTCGCGGCGGGCTGGCTCTGGATGAATGCCAGATGCTGCTCACGGCTGATGGTCCTCAGGGTCAGGCTCATGCGGGGCGCTCCTCGGCAGGTGTGTCCCCATCGGTCAGGGGTCCGGCTCTCGCGCCGAAGCCTACTGTGACCGAGGAGCGCCCCGAATGGGTGCGTGCGCGCTGACGTGCCGCGGGGGACGGGCCGGCGCCGCCGACGGGGTCATCGGACGGTGGCGCCGGTGCTGCCCGACGGTGTCGCCGGGACGTCCGGCAGTGGCGCCGGGGTCATCCGTCGGGCGTGTCCGTCGCCGATGCCCGCTCAGCTGACGACGCCGCCGAAGAGCCCGCCGTGGGCCATGCCGAGGTAGAAGCCCAGCGCTGATGCGCCGAGTCCGACGATCAGTGCGAAGCGCTCGCGGGTCGTCACGGAGATGAACTGTCCGTAGGCCCCGGTCAGGATGCCGATCAGCCCCGACCAGGAACTCAGTAGGTGGAGGTTGTGGAAGAACGAGCTGACGAAGGCGAGGGTCCCCAGGACCAGTGTCACGCCGACCAGGGTGTCCTGGATCGGATGGGGCTTGCCGTCGGTGGCGAAGAGGGAGTGGCCGGGGTCGGGTCGCATTGCCTGTGCCATGGGGCACCTCCTGGCGTAGCTGCCGGAAGGCGGCGCATCGTAGCGCCGCCGACTTCCGTTGTGTACAGATTGCGTCCCCTCACCGGTGAATTTCAACCGGAAGCCGGTGTGCGGGTACTCTGTACAGCTGCGCCGGTGTCTGCCCAGGCCCTTCCGGGATCCCGACCGTGCTCCTCGCCCGTCGAGGTGGATTGTCAGTGGGGGCCGATACCGTCGCTCACGCATCACGACCCTCCTGCCACGGAACGACCGTGGCCGCTGAGTCCAAAGGAGGTGGGTTCCACATGCGTCACTACGAGGTGATGGTCATCCTCGACCCCGATCTCGAGGAGCGCGCTGTCTCCCCGCTGATCGAGAACTTCCTCTCCGTCGTCCGTGAGGGCAACGGAAAGGTCGAGAAGGTCGACACCTGGGGCCGTCGTCGTCTCGCCTACGAGATCAAGAAGAAGCCCGAGGGCATCTACTCGGTCATCGACCTGCAGGCCGAGCCTGCGGTCGTCAAGGAGCTCGACCGCCAGCTCAACCTGAACGAGTCGGTCCTCCGGACCAAGGTCCTCCGCCCCGAGACCCACTGAGCTTCTAGCTCAGAGGTCATCGGGTTCGAGTAGCAACGAAGCAGCCAGAAGCAAACCCGCCGAGAGGTTCCCCATGGCAGGCGAGACCGTCATCACGGTCGTCGGCAATCTTGTCGACGACCCCGAGCTGCGCTTCACCCCGTCCGGTGCGGCGGTCGCGAAGTTCCGTATCGCGTCCACCCCCCGCACCTTCGACCGTCAGACCAATGAGTGGAAGGACGGCGAGAGCCTCTTCCTCACCTGCTCGGTCTGGCGTCAGGCGGCGGAGAACGTCGCCGAGTCGCTCCAGCGAGGCATGCGCGTCGTCGTGCAGGGCCGGCTGAAGCAGCGGTCCTACGAGGACCGTGAGGGCGTCAAGCGCACGGTCTACGAGCTGGACGTCGAGGAAGTCGGCCCCAGCCTCAAGAACGCCACGGCCAAGGTCACCAAGACCACCGGTCGCGGTGGCCAGGGTGGGTACGGCGGCGGCCAGCAGCAGCAGGGCGGCGGCGGTGGCGGCTGGGGTGGAAACTCCGGCGGTCCCCAGGGTGGTGGCGGGGCTCCCGCCGACGACCCGTGGGCGACCGGCAGCCCCTCCGGCGGCGGCCAGCAGCAGGGCGGCGGCGGTGGCGGCTGGGGTGGAAACTCCGGCGGCGGCTACTCGGACGAGCCCCCCTTCTAGGGCACGCCCTCGAAGCAGCTCGTAACCCCACTTCTTGATCACACAGGAGAAACACCATGGCGAAGCCGCCTGTGCGCAAGCCTAAGAAGAAGGTCTGCGCGTTCTGCAAGGACAAGACCGCGTACGTGGACTACAAGGACACGAACATGCTGCGGAAGTTCATTTCCGACCGCGGCAAGATCCGTGCCCGCCGCGTCACCGGCAACTGCACGCAGCACCAGCGTGACGTCGCCACGGCCGTCAAGAACAGCCGTGAGATGGCGCTGCTGCCCTACACGTCCACCGCGCGATAAGGGAAGGGTGACCGAAAAATGAAGATCATCCTCACCCACGAGGTCTCCGGCCTCGGTGCCGCTGGCGACGTCGTCGACGTCAAGGACGGCTACGCTCGCAACTACCTGGTCCCGCGTGGTTTCGCGATCCGCTGGACCAAGGGTGGCGAGAAGGACGTGGCGCAGATCCGCCGCGCCCGCAAGATCCACGAGATCGCGACCATCGAGCAGGCCAATGAGATCAAGGCTCAGCTCGAGGGCACGAAGGTGCGCCTGGCCGTTCGCTCCGGCGACGCCGGCCGTCTCTTCGGCTCCGTGACCCCGGCCGACATCGCCGCGGCGATCAAGACCGCGGGTGGCCCCGACGTCGACAAGCGTCGCGTCGAGCTCGGTTCGCCGATCAAGACCCTGGGCGCCCACCAGGTGTCCGTGCGTCTGCACCCCGAGGTTGCCGCGAAGCTCGGCGTCGAGGTCGTCGCCGCGTAACGCTGCCCTTGGCAGTCTGCGCTCAGCAGTGAGGAAGGGCCGCACCCCTCGGGGTGCGGCCCTTCCGCCGTTTCACGTGAAACTTCTCTGGTCAGCGGGTGGCACCCGTGACGATCCAGCCGCCGGAACGGGTCCGGAGCCAGAGGGTTCCCATGCGTACCGACATCATCAGGGTCATGGCCCACCAGAGTGCGGTGAGCCCACCGCCGAACGTCGGGACCAGCAGGGCAACGGGTGCGAAGACGGCCAGTGTGAACAGCATGGCCCGGGCCAGATAGGGGCCGTCTCCCGCGCCCATGAGGACACCGTCGAGGACGAAGACCACGCCGGAGATCGGCTGGGAGAGCGCGACGACGAGGAGTGCCGGGAGCAGGGTCTCCTGCACGGTGGTGTCATGGGTGAAGAGCGGGACGAACAGGGAACGGGTGACGACGAGGAGTGCACCGAGCACCACCCCGGAGACCACTCCCCACTGGACCATGCGGCGACACGCCTGCCGTGCGCCCTCGGTGTCAGCCGCGCCGAGGTAGCGGCCGATGATGGCCTGCCCTGCAATGGCGATCGCGTCGAGCGCGAAGGCCATCAGGCTCCACAGGGACAGGATGATCTGGTGGGCGGCGACCTCGGTGTCCCCCAGCCGGGCGGCGACTGCCGTGGCGATCATCAGGACCGCGCGGAGCGATAGCGTACGGACCAGGAGCGGAGCGCCGGCCTGGGCTGAGGCGCGGATGCCGGCAGGGTCGGGTCGTAGGGAGGCGCCATGGCGTCGGGCGCCACGGACGACCACCATGAGGTAGACGGTGGCCATGCCGTACTGGGCGATGACCGTGCCCCAGGCGGAGCCCGCGATGCCGAGCCCGGCCCCGTAGACGAGGACCAGGTTGAGCGCGCCGTTGGTCACGAAGCCGGCGATCGCCACGTACAGCGGGGTGCGGGTGTCCTGGAGGCCTCTCAGAACGCCGGTGGCCGCCAGCACCACCAGCATGGCGGGGATGCCGAGGCTGGAGATCCTGAGATAGGTGACCGCGTACGGGGCAGCGGTGTGCGAGGCGCCGAAGGCGTCGACCAGCCATGGCGTCGTGGGCAGGGTCAGCACCACGACGGCCACGCCGAGGAGCAGCGCGAGCCAGACTCCATCCATGCCCTGTCGGATGGCGGCCGGGAGATCACCCGCACCCACCCGTCGGGCGACGGCGGCCGTGGTGGCGTAGGCGAGGAAGACGAAGACGCTGACGGCTGTGGAGAGCAGCGCCGCGGCGATGGCGAGTCCCGCAAGTTGAGGTGTGCCGAGGTGGCCGATGATGGCGCTGTCGGCCATCAGGAACAGCGGTTCGGCGACGAGGGCGCCGAAGGCGGGCAGGGCGAGGGAGACGATCTCGCGGTCGTGCTGTCGGCGGACGGCCTTGGTCGTTGCGGGGGCCTGGGTCATGAGCTCAATCTAATCTTCCACAGGTAATAGATGCAATTGCCTAGTGATCCTTACTTTTCGATGGGGCGAGGCTTCGGGTGTGGGCCGTTTGTTCTGATCTTGATGCAGCTCCAGAACTTTTTCTCCCCCACAGCCCGTGCATGAGAAAGTTGCAGGTCAGGTGAGTGAGGTGGGGGGTCCTATGAGTTTGTCCACATGCCTGTCCCCCGGTCCGTGCACAGGTTCTGGCGAGTTCTCCACAGCATCTGGCCCTTCATGCACAGGGCCTGTGGATAACCAGATTGGCTGATGCCCTCCGCGGGCCTACCGTGGTCCGGCGCCCGACGCGCCAGAACCGGTCGCGAAGCCACTCTTTGATCAAGGCCGTGGCGTAAGAAAGAGTGGCACGGCGAGGTCCGCGGAGCGGACGGGAGGAGGTGGCTTGGTGAGCGTTCCCGAGCCCATGGACGACCCTTGGGCCGATAGCGGACCGAGCGACCGGTTGCCCACCCGTACCCGAGGCGAGGGCCGTGGCCGCGGTCGCGGCCGCGACGACCAGCACGAGCGGGGCGGCGAGGGCCCCTGGGACGGGGGGCTCTCCGGTTTCGAGCGGGTCCCCCCCCAAGACCTCGACGCCGAGCAGTCCGTCCTCGGCGGCATGTTGCTCTCCAAGGACGCCATCGCCGACGTCGTGGAGATCATCAAGGGGCACGACTTCTACAAGCCGGCCCACGAGACCGTCTATGCGGCGATCCTCGACCTCTACGCCAAGGGCGAGCCTGCCGACCCGATCACGGTCGGCGCCGAACTCACCAAGCGCGGCGAGATCACCCGTGTCGGCGGCGCCTCCTACCTCCACACCCTGGTCCAGTCCGTCCCGACCGCGGCCAACGCTTCCTACTACGCGGAGATCGTCCACGAGCGTGCCGTCCTGCGGCGCCTGGTGGAAGCCGGAACCAAGATCACGCAGATGGGTTACGCCGCCGACGGCGACGTCGACGAGATCGTGAACTCGGCACAGGCGGAGATCTACGCGGTCACCGAGCAGCGCACCACCGAGGACTACCTGCCGCTCGGCGACATCATGGAGGGGGCGCTCGACGAGATCGAGGCGATCGGCTCCCGCAGCGGCGAGATGACGGGTGTGCCCACCGGCTTCACCGACCTCGACTCGCTCACCAACGGGCTGCATCCCGGTCAGATGATCATCATTGCGGCTCGTCCTGCCATGGGTAAGTCGACCCTCGCGCTCGACTTCGCGCGGGCGGCCTCCATCAAGCACAACCTCCCCAGCGTCATCTTCTCCCTCGAAATGGGGCGCAACGAGATCGCGATGCGCCTGCTCTCCGCAGAGGCCCGGGTCGCGCTGCACCACATGCGCTCCGGCACGATGACCGATGAGGACTGGACACGGCTCGCCCGCCGGATGCCGGACGTCTCCCAGGCTCCGCTGTACATCGACGATTCCCCGAACCTGTCGATGATGGAGATCCGGGCGAAGTGCCGTCGGCTCAAGCAGCGCAACGGCCTCAAGCTCGTCATCATCGACTATCTGCAGCTCATGCAGTCCGGCGGCTCCAAGCGGCAGGAGAGCCGCCAGCAAGAGGTCTCCGACATGTCGCGAAACCTCAAGCTCCTCGCCAAGGAGCTGGAGCTGCCGGTGATCGCGCTCTCCCAGCTGAACCGTGGTCCCGAGCAGCGCACCGACAAGAAGCCGATGGTCTCCGACCTCCGTGAGTCCGGATCGATCGAGCAGGATGCCGACATGGTGATCCTGCTGCACCGCGAGGACGCCTACGAGAAGGAGTCGCCGCGTGCCGGTGAAGCCGACATCATCGTGGGCAAGCACCGTAACGGCCCGACGGCCACGATCACCGTGGCCTTCCAGGGCCACTACTCCCGCTTCGTGGACATGGCTCAGACCTAGTCGGTCCGTGGCGTTCCCCCGAGGGCGACACCGTCTGGGGGCCGAGCGCGGACAGGTCGGGGGTGACTCCCTGTTGGCGGACGAGGTCGGACTCGACCGGGTCACCATGGCGCAGATGGCGCGACGGTTGGGCGTGAAGGACGCGAGTCTCCATGCGCACGTCCGCAGCCTGGCGGATCTGCGCGGACGGATCGCGCTGCTTGCCGCGGACGAGAAGACGATCCGCATCGCGGAGGCGACTGCCGGAGGCGCCGGCAGGGGACATGGCTGCCTCGATCCTTGCCGTGGTCACCATCCGGCGGCTCCACCGCGGCGATGGGGAGGCTGTCCTGTCGAGCGTGACCGGTGCCGATGTGTGCCGAAGGCGAGGCGCCGTCTTCGGGAAGATCGGCACGAGCGGGGGACGGAATCCTGCTCCGCCGTGCTGGACTCGGTCGTGTGAGGTGGATTCCTGCAGTTGGATGGTGGCATGACGACATCATTCGAAGCCCTGCTTCCGGGTACCGAGCGTGCCTTGGTGCACCGCATCGCAGTCGCCCAGTCCGAGGGCAGGGCGCCTTCGTTCGTGGGGGCGGTGGTGCGTGACGGAGAGTTGGTGTGGAGCGGTGCGCGCAGTTGTGTGGACGGCCGTGCACCCGATGCCGACACGCAGTTCAGGATTGGATCGATCACCAAGGTGTTCACCGCCGTACTGGTGATGAGGCTGCGGGACGAAGGCCTGCTCGGGCTCGATGACCCGTTGGAGCAGCACCTGAAGGCAACGGGGGTCGGCGAGGTGACGATCGCCCAACTTCTCGGCCACAGTGGTGGTCTCGCAGCCGAGACCCCCGGGGCGTGGTGGGAGCGGTCCTCTGCCGAGCTGCGCCCGGAGCTTGCGGACGTACTGGGGCAGCGTCCCTTCCTGCAGACGCCGGGACGACACCATCATTACTCCAACCCCGGCTATACGCTGCTCGGTTCGCTGGTGGAGGCGGTCCGAGGGGTGACCTGGGAGGAAGCCCTCCGGCGCGAGATCTTGGAGCCGCTGGGCATGAGCCGTACGACGCTCGCCCCTGTTGCCCCGCACGCAGGTGGCTGGGCGGTGCATCCCTGGGCCGATGTCATGCTGCCCGAGCCGTTGGAGGACCTGGGCTTGATGGCGCCGGCCGGACAGCTCTGGTCGACGGCTGCTGACCTTGCTCGGTTCGCCACCTTTCTCGCCGCGGGGGACGAGCGGGTGCTCGCCGAGGGGTCCGTGGCCGAGATGCGTGCTCCGGCTTCCCCGGCGGGCGAGGCGGAGTGGGAAGCGGGCTATGGCCTCGGACTCCAGTTGCTGCGCAAGGACGGTCGGACCCTCGTGGGTCACGCCGGCTCGCTGCCGGGCTTCCTCGCTTGCCTGTGGGTGAGCGTGGAAGACGGTCTCGCGGGGATCGCCCTTTCCAATGCCACTTCAGGGCCGCTGACGGCCGCTGTGGCGGCCGATCTCGTACGGATCGTGGCGGAGGCGGAGCCGAGGCTGCCAGAGCCGTGGCGCCCGCTTCCTGAGGCAGAGGTGGACGAGGAGCTGCTGGCCTTGACGGGGCCTTGGTACTGGGGCACCTACGCCTATGTGCTCCGCCTCGTACCCGAGCGTGGTGTGGTGCTCGAACCCCTCAGTGGAGTCGGTCGGCGGGCCGCCTTCCGTGCCGTGCCCGAAGGCGGTTGGGTCGGGCTGAACGGCTACTACGCAGGGGAAGCCCTTCGAGTGGTGCGACGCCCTGATGGAGGCGTGAGCCATCTCGACCTCGGGTCCTTCGTCTTCACTCGGAAACCGTATGAGCCGAGGGATGCGGTTCCTGGCGGTGTGGACGAAGGGGGCTGGCGGGGCCTCTGAGCCACCAGCACAAGCGGGCCATGCTCGTTTCACGTGAAACGCTGCGGGGCTGGGCGGAGGAGTGCTCTTTCAGAGGCTCTTCTTGAATCCCACGTGGGACGGTTCAAAACCGAGCCGCTCATAGAAGCGGTGGGCGTCGGTGCGCGTCACGTCAGAGGTCAACTGCACCAGTCGGCAGTCCTGACGCCGGGATTCCTCGACGGCCCATTCGATGAGCTGGGTACCGAGGCCGCTACCGCGTTCGTCGCCGTGGATCCGGACGCCCTCGATGATCGAGCGGGTGGTTCCACGGCGGGAGAGTCCGGGGATGACCGTGAGCTGGAGGGTTCCGACGACCTTGCTCTCGCGGACGGCCACGACGACATGCTGGTTCGGATCGTTGGCGAGCCGCTCGAATGCAGTGAGGTAGGGGGCGAGGTCATCGGGCGACTCACGCTGGGCGCCCAGGGGGTCGTCGGCGAGCATGGCGACGATGGACGGCAGGTCCGCCGTGACTGCGGGGCGTATCTCAAGATCGCTCATGTCTCGTAGCGTACGCCCGCCGATGGCGGTGCTAACCGGCTGCGACCGTCAGGGGCGCGAAGCGGCGGCGCCAGTCACCGGGGAGGTCGGGCAGCGAGCGGACCATCACCGATGTGGTGGCGATGGTGTTGATGCCGTTCTCCTTCACCCAGTTGAGCAGGGAGCTGTGCCGCAGGTCGATGTCCGTACGCAGCGGCCGGTCGGTCGCTGCTGCCAGGGAGGCGATGAGCGCCTGGGCCGTACGGGGGTTCTGGGCGATCAAGGGGCCGATGACATGGGTGTCCATATTGGGCCAGACAGCGGCGAAGCCCGTGATCGTACCGTCCTCCTCCGCGACCCGGATGTGGTCGGCGAAGGAAGGAAGCCGAGTGATCATGTGGATGCGATCAAGTCCGAAGATCTCGTGGTCAAGTCGTAGGACGGCAGGGAGGTCGTCCGCTGTTGCCGGGCGGACCGCAACGTCAGGAGCGGGAACGGTGAAGGCGAAGCGTCCACGCACCATTGCCGCCCGGCCGGTCTCGACGAAGCCGAGCTGCTCGTACAGGGGCTGTCCATGGGCCGTGGCATACAGGGTGAGCGGGGTGTCGCCTGCTTCCTCCACGAGGTGCCGCATGAGTCGGCGTCCCAGCCCTTGGCGTGCGTACCGCTGGGCGACGAGCACCATCCCGACTGCTGCGAGCTCCGGGCCGTACGAGGTGACCACCGAACAAGCGGCCAGGCCCGGACCCTCGGGGTCGTCGATTCCGTAACCGGTGCCCGCAGTGAGGAGAAGTCCCCACTTGTGTTCCTCGCGCGGCCATCCCCGGTTCTCAGAGAGGTCGGCGCAGGCGAGGAGGTCCCTCGGGGTGAGCCGCCTGAGGGGGAGCTGCGTGAGGAAAGGGGAAAGGGGCATGATGCTCAGGCTGTCCGACGCCGTAACTCTCTGTCCAACGCTTTACCTGATCGGGCCAGCAATTTCGAGGACACCTACGAAGCCGTTGATTCCGGCTCGCGATGCACCGACGATGTTTCACGTGAAACCCCGCCCACGTCGCCTGCATCTCTTCGATCTCGATGGCACCCTCATCAGGGGGTCGGCCGCCGCGGTCGAGATCTCCCTGCAGTTGGGCTTGGGCGATGAAATCACCGCTTTGGAGCACGGGTTCCTCCAGGGGCTCGCACCGGACGAATTCGCCGTTCGGGCCCGTGCGCTCTGGTCAGCCCTCACTCCTGAACAGGTGGTGGCGGCCTTCGAAGGGGCCCCATGGTTGGCGGGCATCCGCGAAGTCTGGGCCGACATTCGGGCTCGCGGGGACCGCTGTGCGGTGATCTCCCTGTCGCCTGACTTCTTCGTTGAACTACTTCTCGACTGGGGTGTCGACACCGTGCACGGCTCGCGCTGGCCGGCGGTCCCCTTTGCTGAGCCGATCCACCGGCCGGGCATCCTCAATGCGCGAGCGAAAGTACGGATCGCGCAGGAGCTCTGTGAGGGATACGGAGTGGGGCCGGCCGACTGCGTCGCCTACGGAGACTCGATGTCCGATGCGGAGCTCTTCGCGTTTGTGGCGGAAGCAGTGGCGGTGAATGCGGATCATCACCTCGCCGGGCTCTCCCGCCACCGCTACCGCGGTGGGGACCTCCGGGATGCCTACGCCCTGGTTCAAAACAGCGCAGCCTAGCCAGAAACCCGGGCTTTCGGCCCGAGAACGCCACTTTCTGTCCGCAGTCCCTGCCAGAAGCGCCATGCTGTGATCACGGAAGCCGGCCAGCGTGAGGCGAGGCACATGATGGATGCTCCGACCACCCCGACGGACGAGCGGGTGTCCCCGGCATCGGACGGGCAGGAAACCCCTGTATCCCAGGGACCTTCTCCCGACGCCGTGCTCGTGCGCCGCACCCTGGCAGAGATCGCACCGGTTGCGGACCGGATGACCTCGTACTTCTACGCGCTTCTCTTCGTGGGAAACCCCGAGCTGCGCGACATGTTTCCCGTGGCGATGGACGCACAGAGGGACCGGCTCCTGAGGGCGCTCCTGACGGCTGCCGAGCACATGGATGACGTCCCGGTCCTCACCGCGTACCTACAGAACCTCGGAAGGGGGCACCGGAAGTACGGCACCCGGGCCGCCCACTACCCGGCGGTCGGGGAGGCCCTCATCGGTGCCCTCGTGCGCTACGCGGTGAAGAGTTGGGACGAGGAGACGGAAGCGGCCTGGGTGCGCACCTACACCACGATCTCCCAGATCATGATCGACGCAGCCGCGGAGGACGAGCGGTCGGCGCCTGCCTGGTGGCAGGCCGAGGTGGTCTCCCACGATCTGCGGACCCCGGACATCGCCGTGGTCACGCTCAGACCCGACCAGCCGTATCCTTTCCTCGCCGGGCAGTACACGACCTTGGAGACTCCGTGGTGGCCCCGGATATGGCGCCACTACTCCTTTGCGTCCGCCCCCCGCCCGGACGGACTGCTCTCCCTCCATGTCAAAGCAGTTCCGGCCGGCTGGGTCTCCCATGCGCTGGTCCACCGGGCGCGTCCCGGTGACGTGCTGCGGCTCGGGCCACCTGCCGGTTCCATGACGGTCGACCATTCCACGGACACCGGTCTGCTCTGCATGGGGGGCGGCACCGGGATCGCGCCGATCAAGGCGCTGGTCGAGGACGTTGCCGAGCACGGGGACCGGCGCCCGGTCGATGTCTTCTACGGGGCGCGCAGCGGCCAGGACCTGTACGACATCGACACGATGCTGCGGCTCCAGAAGACCTTCCCGTGGCTCTCCGTGCATCCGGTCACCGAAGAGCAGGCAAGGCTCCCGGACGCCGTCTGTCAGTACGGGCCGTGGAACGAGCGCGACGCCTATCTCTCGGGTCCGCTCGACATGGTCCGTCGAGGAGTCGACGCCTTGCGCGGGGCAGGGGTCCCATCGGACCGGATCCGGCACGACTTCCTTGCGGAGTTGGCCCCCGCCGCTGCTGGTTAGCCCAGGTCGGGGGCGTGCATCGCGCGGACGCCCTCGATGTTGCCGTCGAGGTAGTGCCGTAGGGAGAGCGGGACGAGGTGGACGGCGGCGATGCCGACCCTGCTGAAGGGAACCCGGACGATCTCGTATTCGCCGACCGGTTCTTCCATCTCGGGGCCGTGCCGCAGCGAGGCGTCCATGGAACCGAGCCGACAGACGAAGAAGTGCTGGACCTTCACCCCGGAGACACCCCCGTCCACGATGTGCTCGATGGTGTCGACGAAGCAGGGGACCACGTCGGTGATCTTGGCACCGAGCTCTTCCAGCACTTCACGGTGCAGGGCTTCGACGACGGTGGAGTCGGTGGGCTCCACCCCGCCGCCGGGCGTGACCCAGTAGGGATCCATCCCGGGCTTGGTCCGCTTGATGAGGATGAGGTCGTCCCCGTCCAGCAGGATGGCGCGTGCGGTGCGCTTGATCACGGGCCGTTCGGTCATGGGAAGAAAATGGCCCGTCTGCGGTGTCCTGAAACTCACCACTTCTCCGCTGCGCCCAGCAGTGCTTCGTGTGCCCGCGCGATCGGGGACAAGCCGAGGGTCCCGGTGCGTGCAACCAGGAAGTAGGTCCGCAGTGGAGGCACCGAGGGGTCGAGCAGGGCCAGTAGCCGCCCCTGCTCCAGGAGTTCCCCGCACAGGTAGCGGGGCAGGACGGCGAGGCCTGCCCCGGAAGCGGCGGAGTCCCGGACGGCGCGCAGGTCGGGGGCGATGACGGTGGCCGTGGCTGCCGGTTTGGTTTCGAAGACGCTCGTCCAGTAGCGGGAGACGAAGGGGAGCGACTCGTGCACCTCCACGACCGGAACCTGCTCCAGAGCCACGGCCCCTTTGTTCAGGAGGACCTCTGAGGACACCCGCGTCGCCCAGCACGGGGCAGCGACCAGTACGTGTTCCTCGTCGCAGAGCGGGACGGAGGCGAGCAGGCCGCCTCGTGGGCGGGCCGTTGAGACGGCCAGGTCGTGGTGGCCGGCCGTGAGCCCTTCGAGGACGTCCTCCGCACGGCCGAGGAAGGAGGTCCGTATCGAGAGCCCCCGGTCGATCAGCGGAGTGAGGGCGGGCAGCACGCGCAGTGCGGTGAACTCCGGCGGACCGGCGAGGTGGAGGGTGTGCACCCCGCCCTCCTCGGTGAGGCCGGCCTCGGCGATCTCCGCGAGGGCGTCCAGGTGCGGGGCGGCGCGGTGGGCGAGTTCGTCGCCGATGGTGGTCGGGGTGACCCCGCGCGCCCGTCTGAGGAAGAGGGGCCGTCCCAGCTGTCGTTCCAGCGTGCGGATCTGGCTGGTGACGGCGGGCTGGGAAAGGCCCAAGAGCACGGCGGCACGGGTGAACGAGCCGGCCCGATGCACGGTGACGAACGTGCGCAGCAGGGCCAGATCCATGCCCGCCCCCTCCCGACCGCGTGGTCGTTCGACTCAGGCGGTCGGCTGACTGCGCCCCAAGACCGTCCAACTATAAATATGTCGATAGGTCTCTGTCGCTACCGTGATTGGACACTGACGCACAGTCAACTAGCCTTGTTCGAGCGGCTTCCGTGTGGGAACCGAGGGCGTTCCGAGCCACGAGGGGGGAGGCTCGGAACGCCCCGTTCCGTGTGGGCTCAGCCGGCCGAACCGGCTTTGTCGAGAGCACGCAGCACATCCCCGATCAGGTCCTCCGGATCCTCGGCGCCGACCGAGAAGCGGATGAACCCCTCCGCGACCGCATCTCCGCCCCAGCGCCCGCGCCGTTCCGCGGTGGAGCGCACGCCGCCGAAGCTGGTGGCATCGTCCACGAACCGCAGCCCTTCGAGGAACTGCTCGGCCCGCTTCCGGTCCGCCAACTCGAAGGAGACGACCGGCCCGAAGCGCCGCATCTGCTGGGACGCCACCGCATGCGAGGGATCGCCGGGCAGCCCGGGGTAACGCAGCCCGGTGACGTCGTCGCGCTCTGCGAGGGTCCGCGCCAGCAGCAGGGCAGTGGAGCACTGTCGGTCGATCCGCAGCTGAAGCGTGGCGAGCGACCGGTGGGCGAGCCAGGCTTCCATCGGGCCGGGGATCGCGCCGACGATCTTGCGCCATCGTCGCACCTCGGCCGCCCGTCGGGAATCACGGCAGGTCACGTGGCCGAGCAGGATGTCGCCGTGTCCGGTCATGCCCTTGGTGTCGCTGGCGACGGAGAAGTCTGCGCCCAGGGCGAGCGGACGTTGGCCGAGCGGAGTGGCCAGGGTGTTGTCGACGGCCACGAGCGCCCCGACCGAGTGGGCCCGCTGCACCAGCCGACGGATGTCACAGACGTCGAGCCCCGGGTTGGACGGGCTCTCGATCCACAGCAGCCCGGCTCCGTCCAGTACGGACAGCTGGGCGTCGGCTCCGGTCGGGGCGGTGCGGACCTGGATGCCGTACGCCCGCAGCTGCTCGTGCAGCAGGGGCAGGGCCTGGTAGCCGTCTGCCGGCAGGACCACGGTGTCGCCGGCCTTCGTCTGGGAGAGGAGGACGGCCGAGATCGCGGCCATGCCGGAGGCGAAGACCAGGGTCTCGACGTCCTCTCCCGGCGCTTCGAGCTCGCTGATCGCCCGCTCCAGATGGGTCCAGGTGGGGTTCTCGTCGCGGCCGTAGGTGTAAGGGCCCGTCGGCTCGCCCGGAAGGTGGAAGTGGGCGGCGAAGACCGGTCCCGGCAGGGTCGGCTCGTACTTCACGGGATCGGGCAGCCCGGCCCGCACCGTGCGCGTGCCGTCGCCGATGTCTTGGTCCGTCACGGTGTTCGTTCCTCCAGTTCCGTGCGCACGGCTGAGAGCAGCCCCTCGCCCGCGGCTTCCACCATCTCCAGGCACTCCTCGAAGTCCGCACGGTTCCCGTAGTAGGGGTCGGGGACGTCGAGCACGTCCCCGACCGCCGGGTCGTAGGAACGGAGGAGTCGGATCCGCGCTGCTTCGTCCTCGGTGCGGGCGAGGCTCCGGAGCTCTCGCAGGTGCCCCTCGTCCAGGGCGATCACCAGGTCGAGGGCGGGGAACCACGAGGAGCGGAACCTACGCGCGGTGTGCGCGGAGGTGTAGCCGTTCTCCTCCAGGACGGTGACCGTGCGTGGATCTGCTCCGTCGCCCTCGTGCCACCCTCCGGTGCCCGCGCTGTCGACTTCCACGAGGTCACCGAGGCCTGCTTCCTCCAGCTGTCGACGGAAGACGTGCTCGGCCATCGGCGAGCGGCAGATGTTGCCCGTGCAGACGAAGCAGACGCGGTAGATCATGGTCTCCACTCAGTCGCCGTCGGGAAGCACGACGTTCAGCGCCCACGAGACGACGGAGATGATCAGACCGCCCAGAACGGCGGTCCAGAAGCCCTCCACGTGGAAGCTGAGGTTGAGCTGCTCCGCCAGCCAGGACGTGAGCAGCAGCATCAGGGCGTTGACCACGAGGGTGATCAGGCCGAGCGTCAGGATGAAGAGGGGAAGCGTCAGGAGATTGACCACGGGCTTGACCAAAGAGTTCACGAGCCCGAAGACCAGGGCGACGAGAATCAGGGTCAGGGCCTTCTTGCCGGTGCTCTCACCGGTCAGGGTGATGTCCTGGAGCAGCCAGATGGCGACTCCCAGGGCGCCCGCGTTGGCGAGCGTCTTGACTACGAAATTCATCATGTGTCTGATCGTGGCAGACATGATCGGGTCAAGGCAGGGGCGGACGGGCGATGAAGGCATTCCGGCTGGATGAACTTGAGGCGGAGCGTGCCGCTCACAAGGGGGCTTACCTCCAGTTCCTGCACGAGCGGAACATGTCGGTGGGGCTGTACGCGCTGGATGCCGGGGAGCTTGATCCACAGCAGCCGCACGGTCAGGACGAGGTCTACTTCGTGGTGAGCGGTCGAGCGGCGATCACGGTGGGGACGGAGACGACCCAGGTCGCCCGGGGCAGCGTGGTCTATGTGCCGGCGGGGGTCGAGCACAAGTTCCACCACATCAGCGAGGACCTGCGGGTGATGGTGGTCTTCTCTCCCCCGGAGGGCTGAAGGCGGGGCGAGGGCATCGGCCGGTGACGAGAGCCGCCGGAGGGCTTCGGGGCCGGCCGAGCGGGAAGGCGGGACGCCACCAGGACCGGGGCCGAGCCCCGGGGGGCACCCGGGGCCGGGGGGACCCGCGACCCCGGACGGGGCGTCGCGGGGAGGGACCCCAGCCCCTAAGGGGCGGATCAGGGAAGAGCGGGGGCCGCGGGTGCTCCAGAGGCGGTCCTGCGCCTCTAGCCTTGGTGGTGTTCGGCGCAGAGCGCGTGGAGCGATTGCTTCGAGAGCGAGGTAGGGACGATGGCCGTACGGGAGATTCTCACGGGGATGCCCTGGTGGGTGAAGTGGGTCGCCATACCTGCCCTCGCCCTGATCGTGTTCGGCGGGCTGATCACCAGTGTCCTGGCCTTCGTGGTCGGGCTTCTCTTCAAGGTGCTGCTCTTCGTGGCGCTCGTTGCCGGACTGGTCTACGTCGTGCGGAAGTTCAGTTCTTCCTCCCGGTCCCGTGAGGACTGGTAGCACCCGCTGCCGATCGGTGTGGAGGCGGCGGGGCCATTAGCCCGGGCGGGGGAACGCGCTGGTCGAATCGAGGGAGGGGCTCCAGGGCTACCACTAGAGTGGAATCTCTCCGCCGTGTTGGGGACTACGGGCGTAGATCTCCGTGTTGAGCAGCGGTTTCCCGGGCCCGGCGGTGCGCGGGGGCGGCCCCCGCGGGCGGGTGCGTTGCATCCGTCGTCACGCCTGGGGGTGACCTTTGGCCACGGCTACGCAGACGGCAGCACCTACCCTGATCGGCTCGGTACAGCGGGCGCTGAGACTCCTGGAGGCGGTCGCCTCCCACGTGGAGGGTGCCCCGGCCAAGCAGCTCGCTCGTGAGACGGGCCTTCCCCTGCCGACCACCTACCATCTACTCCGCACCCTGACGCACGAGGGCTATCTGGTCCGCGAGAAGGGCGTGTTCGTCCTGGGGGACGCCGCCGTCCGACTGGCCAGTGGCGGAGCCGTGCAGAATCGTCGCACCAAGATCGAAAAATCTCTTGCCCGTTGGCGGGACGAGATCGGCGTCCCCATCTACTTCGCCCTCTATCGAGAGGGCGAAGTGGAGCTGGTCGCCGTTGCCGACACTCCTTCCGTCCCCGCCGTGGAGGAGTGGGCCGACTTCCGGGAGACCGCCCACGCCCATGCGATCGGCCAGTGCCTGCTGGGCCAACTCGATCTGAAATCCCGTCAAGACCACCTTGATCGCCACCCGGTTGAATCCATCACCCCGTATACGGTGCGTAACCGTCGTGTTCTTTTGGATCGTTTGGGCGATTTGGGGCGAATGGATGCCCTGGTGGAGCGTCAGGAATATGCACTGGGCACGGTTTGTGCCGCCATCCCCCTCACGGTGGGCTCCGCGGTGGCCGCAGTGGCGATTTCCCTCCCCCTTCACCAGCAGGAACAGTTGCTCCCCGCAGTCGAGCGACTACGCAAAGAGATTGGCGTGCTCTTCAGCTCGCTCGCGTTCTCTATCAGTATCTGAAAAATCACTCCTTGTGATCTGCTAGCGGGTGCAGCACGATTGCGTCAAGAGGGCCATGGTGGATCATTCCTGGCCGTTTCGGTCACAGCTTTCAGCAGCTGTGCTCACACAACTGCTTCATCTACTGCGGGGTACATGATGCGAGAGTCGGTTCAGGCCGAGGTCCTGATGAGCTTCCTCGTCTCCGAGGAGCTCTCCTTCAAGATCCCGGTCGAACTCCGGTATGAGACCCGGGATCCCTACGCGGTGCGGATGACCTTCCACCTCCCCGGGGACGCGCCCGTGACCTGGGCGTTCGGGAGGGAGCTGCTGCTCGACGGGATCAACCGGCCGAGCGGTGACGGCGATGTCCACATCGCCCCGACCGAGCCGGAAGGGCTCTCGGACGTTTCGATCAGGCTTCAAGTGGGCGGTGATCGTGCGCTCTTCCGGGCCAGCGCGCCTCCGTTGGTCGCCTTCCTCGACCGAACGGACAAGCTGGTTCCGCTCGGTCAGGAATGGGCGCTCGGTGACTTCGAGGACCATCTGGAAGCCGCGCTGGGCCGGATCCTGGCCGAAGAGAACGCCGGCCCGGCCTGAGCCCTCACTTGGCGCGGCGCCGCCTGCCCCGCCGAGCCGCCGCGGGCTTCCCGCCCTCGGAACCCGGTCGGTCCGCGGAGACGACCAGGGCTGCGAGCGCCGTGGTCACCGGCACGGACGCCACCAGACCGATCGACCCCACCAGCGTCCGGACGATCTCCTCGGCCACCAACTCGCTGTTGGCCACCGTCCCCATGCTGCTCTGCGCGATGGAGAAGAGCAGCAGGAGCGGCAGGGCCGCACCCGCATAGGCGAGGACCAGCGTGTTCACGACCGAGGCGATGTGGTCGCGGCCGATCCTGATGCCGGCCCGGTAGAGGCCGCGCGGACCCATGCCAGGATCCGCCTGGTGCAGCTCCCAGACGGCCGAGGTCTGCGTCACCGTCACGTCGTCCAGTACGCCGAGCGAGCCGATGATGACCCCCGCCAGCAGCAGACCGGACATGTCGATCTCCGGGTACAGGCCGTGGATCAGACCGGTGTTGTCATCGGTGTTCCCGCTGAGCGCGGCCCAGTCGATGAAGAGCGAGCCGAGCAGACCGATCAGCAGCAGCGAGATCAGCGTGCCGAGCACCGCGACCGAGGTGCGGGCCGACAGACCGTGGCACATGTAGAGCGCGATCAGCATGATCGCACTCGACCCGACCACCGCCACGACCAGTGGATTCGATCCCTGCAGGATGGCCGGCAGAATGAAGAGCGTCAGCACGAGGAAGCTCACCGCCAGCGCGATGAGCGCCATCACCCCCCGCATCCGGCCGACCACCACGACCGCCACGGCGAAGATGCCGGCGAGGAGCGCCATCGGCAGCTTCCGGTTCACATCGGTCACCGAGTACTGCAGGTCGTGCGGGGCATCGGGGGCGTACGCCACCACCACGCCCTGTCCCTCGTGCAGCTGGCGCGGCGCGTCCGGCTGCACGATCTCGACGAAGGTGCGCCCCTTGTCCGGGCCGGTGGTCACCTCCACGGTCGCCTTCTCGCACTGTTCCTGCTGCGCGTTGACCGCCTCGCGGCCTTCCGGCGTCGAGGTGTCGCCGGTCGGCGGCACCTGGGCGGCGTTCACGTCCGCGCAGTCGACGCGCTCGACGGAGACGACCTCGCCCTGTTGGGTCTGCCGGTCGAAGCCGACCCCGGTGCGCTCGTGCGCCGGGGTGCCGCCCGGCCACAGGACGACCAGCCCCACCGCGACGGCGGTGGCGAAGGGGATCAGAACCGCGGCGATCACCTTGCGCAGATGCCGTGAGACGGGCTCGGCGGGACCGTGGCTGTGGGCATGGGAGTGTCCGTGGCCATGAGGCTCGGGTGCGTGAGGGGGGGAAGTCACTGACCGATCATCGCAAGAACGCGTGGGGGCCCACTGTTCAGCACGCCCGGGATGACGCTAGCGTGGTGCCACCTTTGCACACGCGGGAGCTCGGAGCACCGGGCTGAGAGGGCGCTGATCACCGTACGCACGGACCGATGTCCGTACGGGAAGAGGCTGCGCCGACCGCCGAACCTGTTACCGGGTAATGCCGGCGTAGGGAGATCGGTCTCATGACCATTCAGGATGCACGCACGCCTGCCTCCGACCAGAACGGCCAGGGCGAGCGCACGCCGGGCTGGCACAAGGGGTACGTCGAGGGCTCACGCCCCGACCTCCGGGTGCCCGTACGGCAGGTGCACCTCACCAACGGCAAGGACGTCACCCTGTACGACACGTCCGGTCCGTACACCGACCCCGCCATCGACACCGATGTCCGGCGGGGTCTTTCCCCGCTGCGCGAGAACTGGATCATCGCGCGCGGCGACACCGAAGAGTACGCGGGCCGTCCGGTCCGCCCCGAGGACGACGGCATCAAGCACACCTCTCCGCGGGGCGGCGGCCTGAAGAACCTCGACGCCGTCTTCCCCGGCCGCCCGCGCCTGCCGCGCCGGGGACGGGAGGGGCAGGCGGTGACCCAGCTCGCGTACGCCCGCCGGGGTGAGATCACCCCGGAGATGGAGTACGTCGCGATCCGCGAGAACGTCTCCCCCGAGGTCGTACGGGAGGAGATCGCCGCGGGCCGTGCCGTCTTGCCGGCGAACGTCAACCACCCGGAGATCGAGCCGATGATCATCGGCAAGCGGTTCCTGGTGAAGGTCAACGCCAACATCGGCAACTCCGCCGTCACCTCCTCCATCGAGGAGGAGGTGGAGAAGATGACCTGGGCGACCCGCTGGGGTGCCGATACGGTCATGGACCTGTCCACCGGTCGCAACATCCACACCACCCGCGAATGGGTGCTGCGCAACTCGCCCGTGCCGATCGGAACCGTGCCGCTCTACCAGGCGCTGGAGAAGGTCGATGGCAAGGCCGAGGAGCTGACCTGGGAGATCTACAAGGACACGGTCATCGAGCAGGCCGAGCAGGGCGTCGACTACATGACGGTGCACGCCGGCGTGCTACTGCCCTACGTGCCGCTCACGGCACGGCGCAAGACCGGCATCGTCTCCCGCGGTGGTTCGATCATGGCCGCTTGGTGCCTCGCGCACCACAAGGAGAACTTCCTCTACACGAACTTCGAGGAACTCTGCGAGATCCTGGCGGCGTACGACGTCACCTACTCGCTCGGCGACGGCCTGCGTCCCGGCTCGATCGCGGACGCCAACGACGATGCGCAGTTCGCGGAACTGCGCACGCTCGGTGAGTTGAACACGATCGCCAAGCGGCACAACGTGCAGACGATGATCGAGGGCCCGGGCCACGTCCCGATGCACAAGATCAAGGAGAACATCGACCTCCAGCAGGAGATCTGCGAGGAGGCGCCGTTCTACACGCTCGGCCCGCTCACCACGGACGTCGCGCCCGCGTACGACCACATCACCTCCGGCATCGGCGCGGCGATGATCGCCTGGTGGGGCACCGCGATGCTCTGCTACGTCACGCCCAAGGAGCACCTGGGCCTGCCGAACAAGGACGACGTGAAGACGGGCGTCATCACGTACAAGATCGCGGCGCACGCGGCCGATCTCGCCAAGGGGCACCCGGGCGCACAGGAGTGGGACGACGCGCTCTCGGACGCGCGGTTCGAGTTCCGCTGGGAGGACCAGTTCAACCTGGCGCTCGACCCGGACACCGCGCGGGAGTACCACGACGAGACGCTTCCCGCGGAGCCCGCGAAGACCGCGCACTTCTGCTCGATGTGCGGTCCGAAGTTCTGCTCGATGAAGATCAGCAGGAGCATCACCGAACAGTTCGGTGGGGAAGCGGACGCCACTCCGGAGGAGATCGAGGCCGGGATGCTGGAGAAGTCCAAGGAGTTCGCGGCGAGCGGCAACCGGGTCTACCTGCCGCTGGCGGACTGACCCGGACACGGCGCCGCCCCTGAGGTCCTCGCCCTCGGGGCGGCGTTTCGCCGTTCGTCGCCCGGGCACGTTGCGCAGCTCCTCACCGGCCCGTCCTCAGGGCCGGGGTGCGTCCGGCGGGGTGGTCGCGGCGAGGGCGTCGCGGAAGAAGGGGAGCACACCGCGCTCCAGGAGGGCGTGGCGCCAGGCCTCCCGGGCGAGCGAGAGCTCGTGGTCGACCGTAGCGGTTCCGTCCACTGCGGCAGGGCTGTTGCGCAGGGCGGTCAGCAGGAGGCCGATGCCCGCGCAGAGCAGACCGGCGGCGGCGAGGGCGGCGAAGACCAGGCCGGCCGTCAGTAGGGTCTCGCCGAAGACCGTGGTGGGGGCGAAGGCGTGCAGGACCGCCCCGATCAGCAGCAGGATCGCGGCGGTCGTGCCCCCGAGGACGGGCACCATCACGGTGACGACGGCCATGGCGCCGACGCCGTGACCGGGATCCGCGCCGGCTCTTCGGGTCCTGAGGGCCGCACGGTTCTGCTCGCGCACCTTCACGAAGTGGCCGTACTCGCTCGCGGCTGCCGTGGTGATCAGCGCTGTCGCATTCATGGCCATGGAGCGCAGTTGGGCGACCGTGAGTCGCGTTCCGACCCCGTCGAGATCCGGACGTGTGTGTGCGGTGCTCAGTGCGTCGTCGAGGATGCGCTCGTACTCGGAGCGGTCCTCGGTCAGCAGGTGCGGAGCCACGTTCATGTGCATCCCCCGATGCTCCGTAGGCCCGGATCGGCCGTGGGAACGGCTGTCCGAGCGGAAACGGAGGAGAGCCTGCTACGGATGACCCGATGGTATTGCGGTGACGCCGCGGCCTGACAGGGTGTTTCCGGAAATCGCCTTCCCTGGATGCACAGGGTTATGCGTCATCTGTTCAGCGGGAGTTGGACGACCAGTAGCTTTCCGGCCATGGTCACTCCACCGTCCATGGCGATCGCCAGACCGTCGGCATAGACGTGCGGTCCGTCGACGACCGGGTCCGTGCTGTCCTCCCCGTCCTCCGTGCCGACCTGGCCGAGGAGGTACGGGATGGGGCTGTGGCCGTGCACGATCCGCCGGCCGCCGTAGGTCGACAGGAGTTCCTGGACGGCCTGGGGGCCGGCGTCGTCGCGGAAGGCGAAGCGCTTGGTGAACTTGCGGAAGAGGTCCCAGACCTCGTCCGCGTCGTTCCGGTTGATGATCTCGTGGACCGTTTCGTTGACGTCCTCGATGGTCTCGCCGTATTCGAGGTACGCGGTGGTGTCGGAGTGCACGAGGAGGTGCTCGTCCTCCTCCACCACGGCGTCCAGCCGGGACATCCACTGGAGGTGGACGTCTTCCAGGCGGTCCATGTCCTGCTTCTGGCCGCCGTTGAGCAACCAGGCGGCCTGGAAGGTGGCGGTGCCGGCACCGGAGTTGACCGGGGTGTCGCCGAAGCGTTTCGCGCCGATGAGCAGCAGCTCGTGGTTGCCCATGAGGGCCTTGCAGTATCCGCCTGCGGCGGCTGCCTCTGCGGAGAGCCGCATCACGAGGTCGATGACGCCGATGCCGTCGGGACCGCGGTCGGTGAAGTCACCGAGGAACCAGAGCCGGGCGTTGCCCGCGGCCCAGCTGGCGTTCTCGTCGATGAGGCCTTGGGCGCGCAGGGCGGCGAGGAGTTCGTCGAGGTATCCGTGGACGTCCCCGACGACGTAGAGGGGACCGGGGCCGTCGCCGTTCGAGCGCTCGGCGGCCGGCGCGGGAGCGACCTCGATCTGCACGGTGTCGCCACGGTTGATGATCGGGAGGTCGCGTTCGGTCGGGGTGTACCCCTCGGGCATCTCCCCTTCGGGGAAGGCATTGCCCGGGTGGCCGGTGGCGACGGCGACGATGGAGGAACGGGTCGCAGCGGCGTCGTACGCCTGGGTGACGCGGCGCCCCAACTGGAGGGTCGGGTCGACGGGCAGGTCCGCGGACGGAGCGGAGGACGGGAAGGGAGCCGGGGACGCTCCGACCGGAGCGGCCGGCACCGGGACGACCTCGGAGGGGGAGGCCGCGAGCAGCGTTTCCTCCGGGACCGGCGGCTCGACGGCGTGTCCCTGTACGGGCACGCGGGCGTACGGCGGTACGCGGAAGTCACGCAGCGTCGCCGTGTGCGCCACGGGTTCCTGACCGGCCCCCTGAGTCATCGACCCCTCCACCACCGTCGCGATGCCCTGCACATCGCGGACCGGCCTGGTCGGGGTGGTCCGCGGTGTCGTCCGCCCATCATAGGAATGAGGGTCCTCCTGTGTGACGCACCAGGGGTGATGAATCCGGGTCCACTCCGGGTTAACCGATCGTTTCGCCCGAATTGAGAAGGTCTAGTCCAGGGGAGGAGCCGGTTCGTGGACCGGTTTCGCCGTCCTCGCCCACGGGCAGGGGCGGGGACGGCGGAGCGGGCCTGGTGAGCCCTGCGGTCACTCGTTGGAGGGCGAGCGCGGTGGACTGACCGTGGTGCGCGGCGAGCGCCGCTGCGAGGAGGTGCGGACGATCAGTTCGGTCGGTATCACCCGCTCGACCGGCCCGTCGTTGTCGATCCCCTCGATGGCGTCGATGAGGAGCTGGACGACGGCCGTGCCGATCCGGCGCGGCTTGAGGGAGAGCGTCGTGATGGGCGGTTCGGTGGTGGCGTAGACGGTCGACTCGCTGCAACAGACGAGCAGCAGGTCATCGGGAACGCGCAGTCCGTAGCGGCGTGCGGCGGCGAGCAGGTCGGTGCCGTTGGGGTCGAAGAGGCCGTATACGGCGTCGGGTCGGTCCGGGCGGGCGAGCAGCCGGTCGGCCGCGACGGCGCCCGCGCACGGGTCGTGCGCCGGGTAGGCCTCGTAGACGGGGTCCTGACCCACCCGCTTGCACCAGTGGAGGTACGCGGTGGTGGACAGTCGGGTGTAGGTGTCGGTGGTGGTTCCGGTGAGGAGGCCGATCCGGCGGGCGCCGGCATCGGCGAGGTGGTCGAGCAGGTCGAGGACGGCGGCTTCGTGGTCGTTGTCGACCCATGCGGTGACCGGAAGGGTGCCTGCGGGGCGCCCGTCGGAGACGACGGGGAGCCCCTGTCGGACCAGTTCGGTGACGACCGGGTCGTGGTCGGAGGGGTCGATGACGACGGTGCCGTCGAGGGCGACGTTCGACCAGACGTCATGGCGGGAGGTGGCGGGGAGGATGACCAGGGCGTACCCCCGGGCGAGTGCCGCCGATGTGGCTGCTCTGGCCATCTCCGCGAAGTACGCGAATTCGGTGAAGGTGAAAGGTTCATCCCCGTACGTGGTCACGGTCAGGCCGATGAGTCCCGACTTGCCGGTACGGAGCGTGCGGGCCGCCGCGGACGGGCGGTAGCCCAACCGGTCGGCGACCTCGCGGACGTGGCGGCGGGTGGCGTCCGGGAGTCGGCCCTTGCCGTTGAGCGCGTCGGAGACGGTTGTGATCGAGACCCCGGCGGCGGCGGCCACGTCCCGGATGCCTGCCCGGCCCTGCCGGTTCCCGCGGGTCTGTGCCCGGCTCACCTGATGCTTCCCTGCTGCTGTCATGGCGAGCCGATAGTAGGGCGATGAGGGCTGGTCGAGATGGCCGCATATGCAGGCGTTGACAGGCACGTTTCTGCATGGCCGATGAGACTCAACGTATATGAAATCAAAGGTAGTTGATGACTTTTACATGTGATTCATATCCATCAGATGGCATAAACCTGGCGAGGGGGCGAGGTCTCGAAGAGGTCTCAACTCACCTTTACGGGGGATGCGCGCCACGGCGCTCGCTACTGGCGCGCGCCACCTGCTCGCGCGCCCCCCCTGTGTGGGCGAGCGGACGGGCCGTGGCCACAGCGTGTCCCTCCTGTTGTCCACAGCCCATTCGCACGGGAGGCGAATCCTCTTAAGGTGAGAAGCATTGGCGGTACGGACGGTCGAGGAGGCCACACTGTGAGCGAGACCAGCGGGACGAGGACCGGCAGCCCCAGGCTGCGCGCCGAGCTGGACGGCGTCCCCACCTACAAGCCGGGCAAGCCCGCTGCCGCGGGCGGCCCCGTGGCGTTCAAGCTGTCCTCCAACGAGAACCCCTACCCGCCGCTGCCGGGGGTGATGGAGAAGACGCTGGCCGCGGCCGAGAGCTTCAACCGTTACCCGGACATGGCCTGCAGCGGGCTGGTGGAGGAGCTGGCGAACCGCTTCGGCGTGCCCGTCTCCCATCTGGCCACCGGCACCGGTTCGGTCGGCGTCGCGCAGTCGCTGCTCCAGGCCACCTCGGGCCCGGGCGACGAGGTGATCTACGCCTGGCGCTCCTTCGAGGCGTACCCGATCATCACCCAGATCAGCGGGGCCACCTCGGTCCAGGTTCCGCTGACCGAGGGCGAGGTGCACGACCTCGACGCGATGGCCGAGGCGATCACCGACAAGACCCGGCTGATCTTCGTTTGCAACCCCAACAACCCCACGGGCACCGCGGTCCGCAGGCAGGAGTTGGAGCGCTTCCTCGACCGGGTGCCCTCCGACGTCCTGGTGGTGATCGACGAGGCGTACCGCGAGTTCGTGCGCGACACCGAGATCCCGGACGGCATCGAGCTCTACCGCGACCGACCGAACGTGGCGGTGCTGCGGACCTTCTCGAAGGCATACGGCCTCGCCGGCCTGCGGGTCGGCTTCGCGGTCGCCCACGAACCGGTGGCTGCTGCGCTGCGCAAGACGGCCGTGCCGTTCGGCGTGAGCCAGTTGGCGCAGGACGCGGCGGTCGCGTCACTGCGGGCCGAGGACGAACTGCTCGGTCGGGTGGGATCGTTGGTGGCCGAGCGCGAGCGGGTCCACGCGGGGCTCGTGGCCCAGGGCTGGACGGTGGCGGACACCCAGGCGAACTTCGTCTGGCTGCGGCTCGGTGAGCGGACCATGGACTTCGCGGCGGAGTGCGAGCGGCACGGCGTGATGGTGCGCCCGTTCGCGGGTGAGGGCGTGCGCGTCACGATCGGTGAAGCGGAGGCGAACGATCTGTTCCTGAAGGCGGCGGAGGGCTTCCGCAAGGGCTGATCAGCGCGACGAGAGTTCCACCCGGATCGGGTCGCCGTCCCTGACGGTGGCCAGGATCCGAGGGTCTCCGTCGAGTGCGCCGAGGAGGTTGCACGGACTGGCGAGCCGGCATTCCGTCCCCCGTGAGATCGGGGTCGGGCCGTAGGGGAGGGCGAGTGCGTCGCCCTCCGTCCAGAAGGCCACGGTGCCGGGCTCGACGACCTGGCGTGCGCCGTCTTCGACGGGGGCGGAGACCGGGGTGTCGAAGTAGACCTCCTCGCCCCAGGTCCGGGCGGTGGAGGAGAACGGGAGGACTTCCGCGAGCGACTTGCTCGTGGGGGTCTCCTCGAGGGTCGCCGTGGTGTGTCCGGCCGGCCAGCTGATGCGCATCCGAAGGATCATGCCCTGAATTCAACAATATGTTGAAGGCCCCGGGAAGGGGCGGCTTTCGGCAGGGGCCCCAGGTGAAGGTACGGATTTCGTATGAGTCATAATGCTTGTGAATGTGAACGCGTTCACAAGCGTGTCCCGGTTCATCCCGAAACGTGGGGAGCAAGCGGGGCAAACTGCCGATGTGACCACGGCGATGTAAGGAGAAAACGACGTGGACCTCGCTCTAGCGCCAGAGACTCTGGCGCGCTGGCAGTTCGGCATCACGACCGTCTACCACTTCCTGTTCGTGCCCCTGACGATCTCCCTCGCCGCACTCACCGCCGGGCTCCAGACCGCCTGGGTGCGCACGGAGAAGGAGAAGTACCTCAGGGCGACGAAGTTCTGGGGCAAGCTCTTCCTGATCAACATCGCCATGGGCGTGGTGACCGGAATCGTGCAGGAGTTCCAGTTCGGCATGAACTGGTCGGACTATTCACGCTTCGTCGGTGACATCTTCGGTGCCCCGCTGGCCTTCGAGGCGCTCATCGCCTTCTTCTTCGAGTCGACCTTCATCGGTCTGTGGATCTTCGGCTGGGACAAGCTGCCGAAGAAGATCCACCTCGCCTGCATCTGGATGGTGTCGATCGGCACCATCCTCTCCGCGTACTTCATCCTGGCTGCCAACTCCTGGATGCAGCACCCCGTCGGCTACCGCATCAACGAGGAACGCGGCCGGGCGGAGCTCACCGACTTCTGGCGCGTCCTCACCCAGAACACCGCGCTCACCCAGTTCTTCCACACGATCACCGCGGCGTTCCTGGTGGGCGGTGCGTTCATGGTGGGCATCGCCGCCTTCCACCTGGCGCGCAAGAAGCACATCCCGGTGATGCGGACCTCGCTGAGGCTCGGTCTGATCACCTTGATCATCGCTGGTCTCGGCACCGCCATCAGCGGTGATCTGCTCGGCAAGGTGATGTTCAAGCAGCAGCCGATGAAGATGGCGGCTGCCGAGGCCCTGTGGGACGGCGAAGCACCCGCCCCCTTCTCCGTCTTCGCCTACGGCGACGTCGAGAAGGGGCACAACAAGGTGGCCATAGAGATTCCGGGCCTGTTGTCCTTCCTCGCCAACGACGACTTCGACTCGTACGTCCCCGGCATCAACGACATCAACAAGGCAGAGCAGGAGAAGTTCGGTCCCGGTGACTACCGTCCCAACATCCCCGTCGCCTACTGGGGCTTCCGTTGGATGATCGGGTTCGGCATGGCCTCACTGGCCATCGGCATGCTGGGCCTCTGGCTCACCCGGAAGAAGTTCATGCTGGCGCCCGGGTTGCGGACCGGTGAGGACGAGGTGCCGAACCTGGTCGTGTTCCGGCAGAAGGCACTCAGCCCCCGTTGGGGCAGGTGGTACTGGATCGTCGCCCTCTGGACCATGGCGTTCCCGCTGATCGCCAACTCCTGGGGCTGGATCTTCACCGAGATGGGCCGCCAGCCCTGGGTCGTCTACGGCGTGCTGCGTACCCGTGACGCGGTCTCCCCCGGTGTCTCCCAGGCCGAGGTGCTCACCTCGATGATCGTATTCACCACCCTCTACGCGGTGCTCGCCGTCATCGAGGTCAAGCTGCTCGTCAAGTACGTCAAGGCGGGCCCGCCGGAGCTCACGGAGGACGACCTCAACCCGCCCACCAAGATCGGCGGGGACCCCCGCGACCCCGACCGGCCCATGGCCTTCTCGTACTGAGGCCCAGGAGATCGAGGCATGGAACTCCACGACGTCTGGTTCGTACTCATCGCCGTCCTCTGGATCGGCTACTTCTTCCTCGAAGGGTTCGACTTCGGGGTCGGAATCCTGACCAAACTGCTTGCCCGCGACCGGGCTGAGAAGCGGGTCCTCATCAACACCATCGGACCCGTCTGGGACGGCAACGAGGTGTGGTTGCTCACCGCCGGCGGCGCGACCTTCGCCGCCTTCCCCGAGTGGTACGCGACGCTGTTCTCCGGCTTCTACCTGCCGCTGTTGATCATCCTGATCTGTCTGATCGTCCGGGGCGTTGCCTTCGAGTACCGGGTGAAGCGGCCCGAGGAGAACTGGCAACGCAACTGGGAGCAGGCCATCTTCTGGACCTCGCTGATCCCCGCACTCCTCTGGGGCGTGGCCTTCGGCAACATCGTCCGGGGCGTGAAGATCGACGCCGACATGGAGTACGTCGGCACCTTCTGGGACCTGCTCAACCCGTATGCACTCCTCGGCGGGCTGGTCACGCTCACCCTGTTCACCTTCCACGGCGCGGTCTTCGCCGCACTCAAGACGGTCGGTGACATCCGGGCCAGGGCGCGGGCGCTCGCGTTCGGACTGGGCCTCGTCACGGCGGTGCTCGCACTGGTCTTCCTGCTCTGGACGCAGGTCGAATCGGGCGGCGGCTGGAGCCTCATGGCGATGCTGGTCGCCGTGGTGGCGCTCGTCGGTGCGATCGGAACGATCAGGGCC
Organism: Streptomyces sp. NPDC058872; assembly: GCF_042743065.1. Lineage (NCBI taxonomy): Bacteria > Bacillati > Actinomycetota > Actinomycetes > Kitasatosporales > Streptomycetaceae > Streptomyces > Streptomyces sp. NPDC058872. The sequence goes on along the minus strand of NZ_JBHYMK010000010.1, from coordinate 91,740 downwards.
GGGCGCGAGGGCTGGTCGTTCGCGCTCTCGGGCGTGACCATCGCTGCTGCGGTGGCGATGCTCTTCCTGGCGCTCTTCCCGAACGTCATGCCGTCTTCGCTCAACTCCGAGTGGAGCCTCACCGTGACGAACGCGTCGTCGAGCCCGTACACGCTCAAGATCATGACCTGGTGCGCGGCGATCGCCACCCCGCTGGTGCTGCTCTACCAGAGCTGGACCTACTGGGTGTTCCGCAAGCGCATCGGCACGCAGCACATCGCTGACGCCCACTAGGGCGGACGCTCACTCGAGGGGCCTGTTTCACGTGAAACCGATCGATCCGCGCCTGCTCCGGTACGCCAGGGCCACCCGTCTCTTTCTGATTGCGGTGGTCGTGCTCGGCCTCGTCGGAGCGGCGCTGGTCGTCGCCCAGGCGATGTTCATCGCCGAAATCGTGGTGGGGGCCTTCCAGCAAGGCCGGTCGGTTTCCGCCCTGACCACTCCCCTGTTGGCCCTCGCCGGGATCGCGGTGGCGCGGGGGCTCGTCTCCTGGTTGACCGAACTCGCCGCCCATCGGGCGAGCGCCACGGTCAAGTCGGAACTCCGGGGACGGCTCCTCGGTCGGGCCGCGGAGCTGGGACCGGGGTGGCTGAGCGGACAGAAGACCGGATCGCTGATCGCCCTCGCCACACGGGGCGTGGATGCCCTCGACGACTACTTCGCCCGCTATCTGCCTCAGCTCGGCCTCGCCGTGGTAGTGCCGTTGGCGGTCCTGGCCCGGATCGTCACCGACGACTGGGTCTCGGCGGCGATCATCGTCGTCACGCTGCCGCTCATCCCGGTCTTCATGAGCCTGATCGGTTGGTACACCCAGGCCCGAATGGACCGGCAGTGGAAGCTGCTTTCACGGCTCTCCGGGCACTTCCTCGATGTGGTCTCCGGTCTTCCCACCCTCAGGATCTTCGGCAGGGCGAAGGCCCAGGCCGAGTCGATCCGGGCGATCACCGGTGAGTACCGCCGAGCGACGATGCGCACCCTGCGGATCGCCTTCCTCTCCTCCTTCGCCCTTGAACTGCTCGCGACCCTGTCGGTCGCGCTCGTGGCCGTGACCATCGGCATGCGACTCGTCCACGGTGACCTCGACCTGTACACCGGGCTCGTCATTCTGATCCTGGCACCCGAGGCGTACCTTCCGCTGCGACAGGTGGGGGCGCAGTACCACGCAGCAGCAGAGGGCCTCGCGGCTGCGGAAGAGATCTTCGAGGTGCTGGAGCAGCCGGCAAGGGGCGGGGGCACGGAAGCCGTGCCGTCCTCCGTGCGCCTGGAGCTCGACGGCGTGACCGTACGGCACCCGGGGCGCGCCGAGCCCTCGCTCGCCGCGATGACGCTGACGGTCGAACCGGGCGAGACGGTGGCCCTGGTGGGACCGAGCGGCGCCGGAAAGTCGACGCTGCTGGACGTGGTGCTGGGGTTCGCGGTGCCGGAGGCGGGGGGTGCGGTACGGGTCGGAGGCATCGACTTGGGGGCGCTGGACCCCGAGGAGTGGCGGGCCCGGATCGCTTGGGTGCCGCAGCGGCCGTACCTCTTCGCGGGGACGATCGCCGAGAACGTGCGGCTCGCCCGGCCCGATGCCACGGACGGGGCGGTGCGGGATGCCTTGCGGGACGCGGGTGCGGACGGGTTCGTCGCGGGGTTGCCGCAGGGGCTCGACACGGTCCTCGGTGAGGACGGCGCGGGACTTTCGGCGGGGCAGCGGCAGCGTCTCGCGCTCGCCCGGGCGTTCCTGGCAGACCGGCCGCTGCTTCTCCTCGACGAACCGACGGCCGCTCTGGACGGGGAGACGGAAGCAGGAGTGGTCGATGCGGTCCGTCGTCTCGCGGCGGGTCGGACGGTGCTGCTCGTGGTGCACCGGCCGGCCCTGCTCGCGGTCGCGGACCGGGTGGTGACGGTGGGGGGCACGGAGCCTGCGGAGGGCGCCGGAGGATCTGCTGCGGGCCCTCATCCGCTCGTTCCGCCGGGCGGCGCCCCCGTACGGGGGCAGGAGGCAGAGCCGAAGCCGGCGCCCCGGTCCGGGAAGCGTCCTTCCGGGACGGGACGGTCCGTGTTCGCACGCGTGCGGGCGACGGCAGGGGATCTCAAGGGGCGCATGGCGCTCGCCCTGCTCCTCGGCAGCCTCGCCCTCGGATCTGCCGTGGGGCTGATGGCCGTCTCCGGTTGGCTCATCTCGCGGGCCTCCGAGCAGCCGCCCGTGCTCTATCTGATGATGGCCGTCACGGCCACGCGCGCCTTCGGCATCGGCCGGGCGGTCTTCCGGTACGCCGAGCGACTCGTCTCGCACGACGCCGTCCTGCGGATGCTCGCCGATCTCCGGGTCGACGTCTACCGGCGCCTGGAGCGGATCGCTCCGGCCGGATTGCGACGAACCCGCCGAGGTGACCTCCTGGCCCGGCTCGTCCAGGACGTCGATGCGCTCCAGGACTACTGGCTTCGTTGGGTGCTTCCGGTGGGTGCCGCGCTCATCGTGGGCATCGCCTCGGCAGGGTTCACCGCATGGCTGCTTCCCGAGGCCGGCGCGGTCCTCGCCACGGGCCTGCTGGTCGCGGGCATCGCCGTGCCGGCAGTGGCCGGGGCCTTCGCCCGTCGAGCCGAGCAGCGGCTCGCTCCCGCACGCGGCACCCTGGCGACCACCGTGGCCGATCTGCTGCGCGGCTGTGCCGAACTGACGGTGGCCGGTGCGCTCCGGGACCGGGTCGGGCGGACGCGGGCCGCTGATCGCACCCTCACGTCCCTCGCCGCCAGGCAGGCCGCGGCCACGGCGCTCGGTGCCGGGCTTTCGACCCTGATCTGTGGCCTGACGGTCGTCGCCGCCGCGCTCGTGGGAGTCCGAGCCGTGGTGGACGGGCGGCTCGACGGAGTCGCCCTCGCCGTGGTGGTCCTGACGCCGCTCGCCGCTTTCGAGGCCGTCACCGGACTGCCGCTCGCCGTGCAGTACCGGCAGCGCGTCAAGCGCAGCGCCGAGCGGGTCTTCGAGGTGTTGGACGCTCCGGTTCCCGTACAGGAGCCGCGGACGCCCGCTGCTCCTCCGGCGAGCCCGTTTCCGCTGGAGCTGGCCGAGCTGTCGGCTCGGCACCCCGGGCAGGATCGGCCCGCGCTCGACGGATTCCGGCTCACCCTGGAGGCCGGGCGCCGCATCGCGGTGGTCGGTGCCTCCGGATCCGGCAAGACCACGCTCGCGCATGTGCTCCTCCGGTTCCTGGACGTGGAGCACGGCACGTACCGGATCGGCGGCACAGCGGCTGGGGAACTCGACAGCGACGAGGTGCGACGGTTCGTCGGGCTCTGCGCCCAGGACGCCCATCTCTTCGACAGCACCATCCGTGAGAACCTGCGGCTCGCCAAGGTCGGGGCGGAGGACGGGGAACTCCGCGAGGCGCTGCGAAGGGCCCGGCTGCTCGACTGGGTGGACGGGCTGCCCGATGGGCTCGACACCCTCGTGGGTGAGCACGGGTCCCGGATCTCCGGTGGCCAGCGGCAGCGCCTCGCTCTCGCCCGGGCCCTCCTCGCGGACTTCCCGGTCCTCGTCCTCGACGAGCCCGCCGAGCACCTGGACCTGGCTACCGCCGACGCCCTCACCGACGACCTGCTCCGGGCCACGGAGGGCCGCACCACGCTTCTCATCACCCATCGACTGCACGGGCTCGACGCGGTCGACGAGGTGCTGGTCCTCGACGGCGGCAGAACCGTACAGCGCGGCCCGTACGCCGAGCTCGCAGCGGTGGACGGCCCGCTGCGCCGGATGCTGGAGCAGGAGGCGGAAGCCGATCTCCTCACCGTGCCGGGAGGTGCGATTTCGGGCGGCCGACTTTTCTCGTCAAATAGGACTTAATAGGGTCAGGGCATGACCGCCGCCGCGTCCGAGTCTCCGGACCCCCTGGAAGCCGCCACTCAGGCCACCCGCAGCCTCCAGGGGCTCTCCACCGAGCTCACCGCCCGTGTGCCGCAGCTCCTGGAGGCGATGCGTTCGGTCGGCACCGGGCTCGAACTCCACTCGACCCTCGACCGCATCTGCGAAACCGCTGCGGAGCTTGCCGACGCCCGCTACGCCGCGATCGGCGTCGTCGACGACGAGGGCGAGGGCGAAGGCCTCTCCGACTTCGTCACCTTCGGCGTCGACGAGGAAGCGGCCCGCAGGGTCGGGCGCCGTCCCGACGGCCACGCAGGACTCCTCGGTGCGTTGATCCGCGATCCGCAGACCATTCGCCTCGCCGATCTCACGGAGGATCCGCGCGCCGCGGGCTTCCCGCCCGGCCACCCGCCGATGCGGACCTTCCTGGGCGTCCCCATCCGGGTCCAGGGCGAGATCTTCGGCAACCTGTACCTCGCGGAGAAACACGGGGGAGGCGAGTTCAACGACTATGACGTCCACATGGTCCGGGTCCTCGCCACCGAGGCCGGCATCGCGATCGGCAACGCCCGTTTGTACGAGGCCGCCCGCCAGCGCGAACGCTGGATCGACGGATCGGTCGCCGTCACCACGGCGCTGCTTTCCGGCGGCGACGCGGACGACGCCCTCACGGTCGTCGCCGAACAGGCCCGCCGGCTCGCCGATGCGGACGCCGGGATCGTCTTGCTTCCCGCCGAGGAGGGCGGGCTGGAGATCGTTGCCGTCTCCTCACCGCGGTCCACGAAGTCCTTGGGCGTGGTGCTCCCGCCCGAGAGCGCCGTGGTGAAGGAACTCCTGGAAGGCGAAGCGGTCTTCGTGGCCGACGCATCCACGGATCCCCGCATGAACAGCCGGTTCACCTCCGCGTACGGGCCGAGCATGATGCTGCCGCTGCAGAGCGGCGGACGGGTGCTCGGCGCACTCGCCACGCCCCGGGTGAGGGGAGCCCGGCCGTTCACGGAGGCCGAGCGGACCTTGGCCACCCAGTTCGCCTCCCAGGCGGCGCTCGCGCTGATGATGGCCGATGCGCAGCGTGACCGGGAGCGCCTCGCAGTCTACGAGGACCGCGACCGGATCGCCCGTGACCTGCACGATCTGGTCATCCAGCGGCTCTTTGCCACCGGCATGATGTTGGAGAGCGCGCAGCGCAGGTCGATAGTGCCGGCCGTGCGGGAGGGCGTGGGCAAGGCGGTGGACGAGCTGGACGTGACCATCCAGGAGATTCGTACGGCGATCTTCGCGCTCCAGCAGGGACCGGCGGAGGCTCCGTCGGGGCTTCGCACCCGGGTGCTGCGCGAGATCAACATGGCGGCCGTGCCACTCGGCTTCACACCCGCGCACCGCTTCCTCGGCGCCATCGATGCCACGGTGGGCGAACTCACCGGCAAGAACCTCATCGCTGCGCTGCGGGAGGCGCTCTCCAATGCGTTCCGACATGCGGAGGCGAGCCGGATCGAGGTGGTCGTCGACGCCGGTGTGACCTTGCCCGACGGCTCCGCCGGAGTGCGCCTCACGGTCGCCGACGACGGCGTCGGCCTCCCGGCGGGCGGGCGGCGCAGCGGCCTGCGCAACCTTGCCCGGCGGGCCGAGTCGCTGGGCGGGGCCAGTTGGTGCGGCCCCGGCCTGGGCGAGAACGGTGGCGGCACGGCGGTGGTGTGGGAGGCCCCGCTCTGAACCCCTCCGGGGCAGGTCCGTTGCTCCTGAGGGATCGGTCCGCGGTCCCGGCCGCGGTGCGGGGCACGGAGGACCGGCTCGTCGACGGGACCCGTGCGGGGGCACGAAACCGTCGTGGGCGTTCGCCGCGGACGTGGCGAACGCCGAACGACGCCTCAAGCGCTGGCGGACAGGGCTTCGGCGACGAGCTGCTCGATGATGACGGCGACGCCGTCCTCGTTGTTGCCGACGGTACGACCGGATGCGGCGCTGATGACATCGGGATGGGCGTTGCCCATGGCGTACGAGCGCCCGGCCCAACTCAGCATCTCGATGTCGTTGGGCATGTCGCCGAAGGCGACGACCTCTTCGGCGGTGATGCCGCGCTCGGCGCAGCACAGGGCCAGGGTGGAGGCCTTGGAGACGCCGAGCGCACTGATCTCGATGAGGGCGGTCGGGCTGGACCGGGTGAAGGCGGCGCGGTCACCCGCGGCTTCCCGCGCGATCGAGAGGAACGCGTCGGGGGCGAGCTCGGAGTGCTGGGCGAGCAGCTTGAGCACGGGGGCCGCGGAGTGGGGCGCCTCCTCGAAGAGGAGCTTCTCGGCGGTGGCCACGGTGGCACCGGGGTCCAGGAAGAAGGGCGGGTAGTGCGGCTCGTAGTGGATGCCGGTGGTGAGCTCGACGGCGAAGGAGGTGCCCGGCGCCGCGGTGCGCAGGGCTTCGACGACGTCGAGTGCGACCGGTCGCTCCAGCGGGCGGACCTCCAGGAAGGTGCCTCCTGAGTGGAGGTCGACGACCGCAGCCCCGTTGGCGCAGATCGCCAGGCCGTGTCCGTGGACGTGGTCGCTGACGACGTCCATCCAGCGGGCCGGACGGCCGGTGACGAAGAAGACCTCGATCCCGGCCCGCTCGGCCGCCGCGAGCGCGGCGATCGTGCGCGCGGAGACGGACTTGTCGTCGCGGAGCAGCGTGCCGTCGAGGTCGGTGGCGATCAGTCGGGCCGCCGGAGGGGAGGAGAGCGTGGAGCGGGGAGAGGTCACCTCTCCATTCTTCCGCACCCGGCGCACGGGCGTGCGAGGAGCCGCACATATGAGCCTGAAATCTCGGCCGGGCGTCCCCGGGGGGTTTACCCGGACGGCCCGTGCGGCCCGTGACGACGGTCCGTGCGGCCCGTGACGATGGGCCTGCAGCTCTTAGGCGTTGCTCCTGTCTCGTTCTGTTGGGCTCCGGACCGGGCTGATCGCGACCGGCGCCGAGGCCGTCCGCCGGTGTGCCCGGACATGGCCGTAAACATCCGTTCGTTTTCCGTGAGAGGGGGAATGCTCCCGGAAGCTGACGGCGTCTCCGAGGAGGGCTGGGCATGGTCGCGGGCCGGCGAAGCGAGGAGTGCGACTCCTGCGGTGCGCCGTACGGGACATGGGTGGCGAGCCTCCGCATGGCGTTGTGTCCGGAATGCGAGTGGGCCGGCGCCACCCACCCCGCGCGGGAGCCGGTACTCGTGGGCGATGTCCTCGCGGGTCTGACCCAGGTGGTGGCGCAGGGTGCCCGATCCGGTCGTGACGCCGACATCGGGATCCGGTCGGGCCCGGGCGACTGACGGCGCTGCTCGTCCCTGCGGCCGGAGTGCGGTGAATGCAGCGGCTCAGCGCACCCGGCCGTTCAGCGCACCCGGCCGCTCATCCAGGGGCTGAGCAGGGCACCCGGGACGAGTTCCTTGTAGGTCTCGTCGCCGGCCAACGGCACGACCAGCCACCAGCCGGGCGGGAAGAACCGCCCCTTCACATGGGCGAGGCCGCCGTGGACCGAGCGGAGGAAGGCGGGGACGGCATCGCGCGGCACGTCGGCGAAGGCGACGCCGTCCACGGTGATCAATGCGTCGTCCTCGGAGAAGACGCGAACGGTCACGGAGGGAGAACCGCCCAGTTCGACAAGGGCCTCGTGCGGTAGGGAGCCGTCGGGATCGAGCACGGCGAACGCGTTGCTGGACGCGCGCCGGGAGACCTGGTCGACGCCGATGTCATCGTTCACCTCGATGTCCAGGTGGAACTCCCGGGCAACCTCCCGGATCGCGGTGACGACTGCTTCAGTGCTGGGCAAGTGGGGGTGAACCATGGAATCGATCATGCCGCAGCGGGGATCACGGAAGAAACGGTGCGGAAAGGAGTGGATCAGTCGGGGAAGCGGATGAACTCCGGCGGCACGGTGGAGGTCAGCCAGACCCCGTTGGCGCTGACGCGGAAGTCGTGCCCGGCCCGCCGCATGGCCCCGGTGTCGATGCTCAGCACGACGGGGCGCCCCCGACGCGCGCCCACCCTGGTCGCGGTCGCTCGATCGGAAGAGAGGTGCACGTCGTGGCGGGCCATGGGGAGCAGGCCCTCGGCTCGGATGGCAGGAAGTCGGCCCGCGACCGTCCCGTGGTAGAGGTACGCGGGTGGCTCGGCGGTCGGCAGTGCCAGGTCGACCGGGACGGTGTGGCCCTGACTGGCACGGATGCGGGTGCCCTCGATCGCGAAGCGCTTCTTGTCGTTGCTTGCGACGACGTGGTCGAGCTCCTGCCGAGTGATCGGAAAGCCGTGCTCTGCGGCGGCCCGGAGCAAGGCGCTGATCTCGGTCCAACCGTGTGCGTCGAGGTTCAGTCCGATGCGCTCGGGCTGATGGCGCAGATGCTTGGAGAGGTACTTCGACACCTTCACCGTGCGCCGCTCATCCATCATTTTCCCCGTTCTCACAGGTTTGATCCACAGGCAAGTCGAGTTATCCACAGGCGAATTGGCGATTCTGTGGACAACGGGAGTCACTCTTTCAGTTCTTTTGTGTGGTCTCACCTGTTTTTAGATGCCGCTCGGTGAGGACGTCCAACGTTCTTTTGTGGATTTCCCGTTCGGTTGCGGCGGCGACGAAGGCTGCGGCCGATTCCGCTCCCACCAGGCCCTGGACGGCGCGGATCGTCGCCGCGGGCAGAGGCACCGCCCGGGACTCCTCCTCCTTGGCCGGAGGCAGTTCGGGGGACAGGTGGATCTGGAGGTGTCGGGTGGCCAACAGGCGCATGGCACGCGCCAGTTCAGCGTCCACCGTCTGCTGGGCGAGAGGCCTGAGGCGTCGCACCATCGTTGCCGCCTCGGCCGCGTCCGCGTCCGTCGGCGGCCGGTGCTCCAGATAGCGCGCGAAGACGTACTCGGTCGTGAACTCCAGGAAGCGCGAGGCGATGTGCTCGACCTGGCCGCGAAGCTCCCTCAGGTGCCCGGTGATCGCCGCGAGCGGAACACCCGCCGCGTACAACTCGACAGCCACCGCCAGCTCCTGTGGACTGGGGACGAGGTACTCCTCGGTCTCCCGTCCCGGCAGCCGCTCCAGCACGCCGAGCTCCACGGCCTCCCGAACGGCGTCCTCGTCGGGCGTGCCACCGAAACGGGCGTCCAGCTCCGCACGGGATATCCGGTCCGCCTCCTCGTCCGTCCACGGTCCGTGGACCTCCGCGACCAGGCCGAGCACCCCTCCGAGGCCCCTGCCGGTGTCCCAGGCGTCCAGGAGCTCCTTGATCGAGGCCAGGGTGTAGCCCCGGTCGAGGAGATCGGCGATCTGTCGGAGCCGCGCGAGGTGCGCGTCCCCGTACACGTTCGATCTGCCCCGCCGCTCCGGCCGGGGCAGCAGGCCGCGGTCCTGGTAAGCGCGGATCGTCCGGACCGTGGCCCCGCTGTGATGGGCGAGATCCTCGATCCGGTACTCCGGCTGTGCTGACTCCTCGGACAAACCCGCTCCCACCACCCACGTCCTTCACCCCGTCGCCGGGGCCTTGCCGAGAGGGATCGTACGGCCGCTGCCCGTGCCCATCGTCCCCGTCGGCTCCCGCTCTCCGGACCGGCTCGTGCTGCGACCCGGTTCGCGCGGCGGGTCACCTCGGCCGCGGCCCTCGCCAGGGCCGCGGCCGGCTCACCGTCCCGTCCGGGGGCCGGTGCCAGGTCGGGACGGACAGCACGGCCCCGCTCGACTACGCGGGCGGCTGCCAGCGGGCAAGGGCCCGCAGGGCTCCCGGACTGAGCCGGGACAGCAGGTGGGCGCCCCTGGCTTCGGGGGTCACCGGGACGACGGCCCGGTCGTGCAGGACCGCCTCCAGGATCGCGTCCGCGACCTTCTCCGGAGGGTAGTTCCGCAAGCCGTACCACCGAGAGGCCTTCTGCTGGCGCTGCTTCTCCTCCGCAGCGTCCGAGACTCCGGCGAACCGCGTGGTCGCCGTGATGTTGGTGTTGACGATGCCGGGGCATATCGCGGACACCCCGATTCCCCGGTCGGCCAGTTCGGCGCGCAGGCACTCGCTGAGCATGAGCACCGCCGCTTTCGAGGTGCTGTACGCGGGCAGCGCCCGGGACGGCTGGAAAGCCGCGGCCGAGGCGGTGTTGACGATGTGGCCACCCTGACCGCGTGCCGCCATCTGCGCTCCGAAGAACCTGCAGCCGTGGATCACACCCCACAGATTGACGTCCAGAACCCGCTTCCACTCCTCGGCCGAGGTGTCGAAGAAGGAACCGGCGAGCCCGATGCCCGCGTTGTTGACCAGGACGTCGACGATGCCGTACTCGTTCGCCACCTTGGCGGACAGCTTCTCCACCGCCTGCTCGTCGGCGACGTCGGCCGTCTCGCCCCAGGCTTCCGGGGCGCCGATCAAGCGCGCCATCTCGGCCGTGCGGGCCGCGCCCTCGGCATCCCGGTCCACGGCCACCACCCGGGCGCCCGCCTCCGCGAACGCGAAGGCGGTGGCCCTGCCGATGCCGCTGGCCGCCCCGGTGACCAGGACGAGTTGGCCGCCGAACCGCTCCGCGTACTCCGCTCGCACCCCGCTTCCCGCCGCAGCGACCGGCTTGGGGGCCGGGGCCGTTCCGTCCTCGTGCGTCCGGACGAACGAGCCGATCCACGCGGACAGCTGGTCCGGCCGGGTGCGCGGGACCCAGTGCTTGGCGGGCAGGGTCCGTCGCGTCAGGCTCGGCACCCAGCCGCCCAGGTCGTCATAGAGCCGTTCGGAAAGGAAGGAGTCTCCGGTCGGCGTGATCAGCTGCACGGGCACGTGCGCGTAGGCGTCGGGGCGGGGCCGACCGAGCCGGGCCCGGACGTTGTCCCGGTAGAGCCAGGCGCCGTGCGCCGCATCGCTCGGCAGCGAGGGCGTCGGATAGTCCCCGGCGGGCACCTTCTCGACCCGCTCCAGGAGCTTCGGCCAGCGCTTGCCGAGCGGTCCGCGCCAGGCGAGCTCCGGCAGCACCGGGGTGTGCAGCATGTACACGTACCAGGACTTGGCACCCTGGCCGAGGAGCTGGCCGATCCGACGCGGCGTGGGTCGGGTCATCCGCTGCTTGATCCAGTGTCCGAAGTGGTCGAGCGACGGTCCCGACATCGAGGTGAAGGAGGCGATCCGGCCCTCCGTCCGCGGCACGGTGACGAACTCCCACGACTGCACCGACCCCCAGTCGTGGCCGACGAGGTGCACCGGGCGGTCCGGGCTCACGGCGTCGGCGACCGCGAGGAAGTCATCGGTCAGCTTCTCCAGGGTGAAGCCGCCGCGCAGCGGGGCCGGTGCCGTCGACCGACCGTGCCCACGCACGTCGTACAGCACCACGTGGAAGTCCTCGGACAGCCGGTGCGCGACCTCCGACCACACCTCCTTGGAGTCCGGGTAGCCGTGCACCAGCACGACGGTCGGCCGGTCCGCGTCGCCGAGCTCGGCGACGCACAGCTCGATGCCGCCCGTCCGGACCCAGCGCTCCCGTGCGCCTGTCAGCGCTGCCATCAGACTGCCCCCTCGTTCCAGCGCCGCACGTGCGGCAGATCGTCGTCCAGCCAGAACGCGCTCTGCTCGGGGTCCCGGGAGTCGGTGACGACCAGGATCTCCTCGAACTTCGCGCCCGTCCCCCGGAACCCGAGGTGCGGCTCGACCGCCCAGAGCCCCGGCACGGGGGGATGGTCGGAGAACGTGTACGGCGACCAGAGCGGCGACCAGCCGTCCCGGTGGCCGTGCACGGCGTCGCTCACCAGGCCCTTCAGGGCCTGGGTGCCGAACCCGAAGAGCGTAGGCGACCAGCGGCGCTCCTTCACCCGGTCGATCTTGTGGGCGATGACGCCGAAGGGATAGGCCCGGTGGCGGTTCGCGTACCCCTGGCGGACCATGAGCCGGTCCACGTCCTCGTATATCTCGCGCAAGGTGCGGCGTTCGCGGACCTGGCGCAGGACCAGTTCGCGGTGCGCCGCCAGATCGGTGAGCAGCTTGTCGTGCAGGGGATCGAGCCCCAGACAGCCGCTGTAGCCGATGTCGGCCGTGTACCCCCGGTAGACCGGGGCCATGTCGAGGATGAAGGGCATCCCCGCTTCGAGCCGCCGGTTGGTGGGGAAGAACTGCAGCGGAACCTTGAAGTTCACGAAGGCCGTGCGGTCTCCGAACCAGGCGAACGGCCGGTGGAACCAGTCCCGGACGCCCCGCTCGTACAGCCATTCCCGCTGCATCCGGGCGGCCTCGCGCTCGGTCACCCCTGGCTTGAGCTGCGCCGCGACGGCTTCCGCGCACGCGTAGGAGAGCCGCTGTACTTCCCTGAAGCCCCGCAGCTCCGCGGAGAGTTCGCCAGTCATCGCTGAGGCCATGCCACCCGCCGTCCCGTGTGAGCGCCCGACTGCGCTACGCGTCCGTAACTTGACACTGATGAATGTGACAATGCTCGACGGCTACGTCAAGGGGTGTGCGGACGGCCTGTGGAAAACACCGCCGACCCGCCCGCGGCGAGCGGCTTTCGTCGCGACGCCCCTACGGGCCCGTACTCCTGTAGTCGGACACGGACCGGGCCGTTGGGCTGACGACGGCCGTGGCACGCGCCACTACCGTCGAAGCGTGACTGTGATCGCCACCGAAAGCCTCAGCAAGCGGTTCCCCCGGGTGACCGCTCTCGACCGGCTCTCCCTGGACATCGGGCCCGGTGTGACCGGACTGGTGGGTGCCAACGGAGCCGGCAAGTCCACGATGATCAAGATCCTGCTCGGGCTCTCCCCCGCCACGGAGGGCACGGCCCACGTCCTGGGCCTGGACGTCCGGACCCAGGGACCGCAGATCCGCGAGCGCGTCGGATACATGCCCGAGCACGACTGCCTCCCGCCGGACGTTTCGGCCACCGAGTTCGTCGTCCACATGGCGCGGATGTCCGGACTGCCCCCCACCGCTGCCCGCGAGCGGACCGCCGACACCCTGCGCCACGTCGGTCTGTACGAGGAGCGCTACCGCCCGATAGGCGGCTACTCGACGGGCATGAAGCAGCGGGTGAAGCTGGCCCAAGCGCTGGTCCACGACCCGAAGCTGGTCCTCCTCGACGAGCCGACCAACGGTCTCGACCCCGTCGGCCGGGACGAGATGCTCGGACTGATCCGCCGGGTCTGGACCGACTTCGGCATCTCCGTCCTCGTCACGTCGCACCTGCTGGGCGAATTGGAGCGCACCTGCGACCACGTCGTGGTCATCGACGGCGGCCGGCTCCTGCGCTCCAGCTCCACCAGCGACTTCACCCGGACCACCACCACGCTGGCGGTCGAGGTCACCGACTCCGACGCCCACCCCGACGGCACCGGTGCGCTCCGCGAGGCCCTCGTCGCCGCCGGCGTCACCGTCCACCCCGGGGTGGAGGACGGCCTGCCGGGGGCCGGCCACATCCTGCTCCTCGACGCGGCCGAGGAAGAGACCTACGACCTCGTGCGGGACACCGTCGCCGGGCTCGGCCTCGGGCTCGTCCGCATGGAGCAGCGCCGCCACCACATCGCCGAGGTCTTCCGCCCGGAGGCCGCCGAGGCGTCCCCGCAGCACGAGGAGATGCAGGCCCGATGAGCACCGACACCGCCAAGGCCGCTCCCGATGCGACCCGGATCCACAACATCGGCTACCGGTCCTACGACGGTCCCCGCCTGGGCCGCTCCTCTGCCCGCACGTCGCTCTTCTCGCAGTCGCTGCGGGGGGCGTACGGCCTGGGGCGCAGCGCCAAGTCCAAGGTGCTGCCGATGCTGCTCTTCGCGATCATGTGCGTGCCGGCGCTGGTCATCGTTGCGGTCGCGGTCGTCACCAAGCAGACCGCGCTGTCGATCGAGTACACGCAGTACGCCCTCCTCCTCCAGGTCGTCATCAGCATCTACCTGGCCGCGCAGGCACCCCAGTCCGTCTCCCGGGACCTTCGCTTCCGGACGGTCCCCCTGTACTTCTCCCGTCCGATCGAGCGCGTGGACTACGTCCTGGCGAAGTTCGCCGCGATGGCCTCGGCCCTCTTCGTCCTCACCGCAGCCCCGCTCCTGATCCTCTGGATCGGTTCGTTGTTGGCCAAGATGGACTTCGTCGAGCAGACCCGGATGTTCGGTCAGGGACTCGTCTCGGTCGTCCTGCTCTCGCTGCTCCTCGGCGGCATCGGGCTGGTCATGGCGGCCCTCACCCCGCGCCGGGGCTTCGGCGTCGCTGCGGTGATCGCCGTGCTGACGATCTCGTACGGAGCCGTCATGACCCTGATGGGCATCGCCCACGCCACCGACCACCAGGACGCGATCGTGTGGCTCGGCCTGTTCTCGCCGATGACCCTCATCGACGGCGTCCAGACCGCCTTCCTCGGTGCGTCGGCCGACTTCCCCGGCGGCGAAGGCCCGGGCGCCGGGGTCGGCGTCGTCTACCTGCTGGTCGTCCTCGCGCTCATCGCCGGCTGCTACGGCGTTCTGATGCGCCGCTACCGAAAGGTCGGACTGTGACCGCCGTCCCGTCGCCCACCACCACCCTTCCAAGGATTGGGCCGCGCCCATGAGCACCCTCACCCTCGACCACGTGTCCCGCTGGTTCGGAGACGTCGTGGCCGTGAACGACGTCACGATGACCGTGGGCCCCGGCGTCACTGGTCTCCTCGGCCCGAACGGCGCGGGGAAGTCCACCCTGATCAACATGATGGGCGGTTTCCTCGACCCCTCCACCGGCGCCGTCACCCTCAACGGGCAGGCGATCTGGGGGAACGAGTCGGTCTACCGCGACATCGGGGTCGTGCCCGAGCGGGAGGCGATGTACGACTTCCTCTCCGGCCGCGAGTTCGTCCTGGCCAACGCGGAACTGCACGGCCTCGGTGCCAAGGAGGCCCAGCGGGCCCTCGCCACCGTCGAGATGGAGTACGCCCAGGACCGCAAGATCTCCACGTACAGCAAGGGCATGCGGCAGCGCGTGAAGATGGCCTCCGCCCTCGTCCACGAGCCGTCCGTGCTGCTCCTCGACGAGCCGTTCAACGGCATGGACCCGCGTCAGCGCATGCAACTGATGGAGCTGTTGCGGCGCATGGGGTCCGACGGGCGCACGGTCCTGTTCTCCTCCCACATCCTGGAGGAGGTCGAGCAACTCGCCTCCCACATCGAGGTGATCGTGGCCGGGCGGCATGCCGCCTCCGGCGACTTCCGCAAGATCCGCCGCCTGATGACGGACCGGCCCCACCGCTACCTCATCCGCTCCAGTGACGACCGGGCCCTTGCCGCGGCGCTGATCGCCGACCCTTCCACGGCCGGCATTGAGGTCGACCATGCGGAGGGCGGACTGCACGTGCAGGCGGTGGACTTCGGGACGTTCACCGCGTTGCTGCCGAAGGTTGCCCGAGAGCGCGGGATCCGTCTGCTGACGGTCTCCCCTTCGGACGAGTCCCTCGAATCCGTCTTCTCGTACCTCGCGGCCTGAAAGGAGCCTGACCGATGTACAACCCGACAGTCGCCCGGCTCACCTACCGGGCCCTCCTCGGACGCCGCAGGGCACTGATCCTCTTCCTCCTCCCCGGCATGCTGTTGCTCATCGCGGCCGCGGTCCGCGGCTTCAACGGCGCGGACGACCAGGTCGCGGCGGATGTCCTCGGCGGCTTCGCACTGGCCACGATGGTGCCGCTGATCGGCGTGATCGCGGGTACGGGCGCGATCGGGCCCGAGATCGACGACGGTTCGATCGTCTACCTGCTGTCCAAACCGGTGAAGCGGTCCACGATCATCTTCACGAAACTGCTCGTGGCGATCGCGGTGACCATGGTCTTCTCCGCCGTGCCGACGTTGATCGCCGGCTTCATCCTCAACGGCAACGGCCAGCAGGTGGCCACGGCCTACATGGTGGCGGCGCTCGTCGCCTCCGTCGCGTACAGCGCGCTGTTCCTGCTGCTCGGCACGGTCAGCCGGCACGCCGTGGTGATCGGCCTGGTCTACGCCCTGGTGTGGGAGACGCTCTTCGGTTCCCTGATCGAGGGCGCCCGGACCCTGAGCGTCCAGCAGTGGGCCCTGGCCCTCGCGGAGAAGGTCACCGGTGACGGTCTGGTCACCTCCGAGGTCGCCCTCCCGACGGCCGTGGTGCTCCTGGTGGCGGTCACGGTCGCGGCGACCTGGTTCGCGGGCCGGAAGCTGCGCAAGCTGACCCTGGCGGGCGAGGAGTAGTCAGACCGTGCGGTCGCGGGCCGCGAGCAGGCCCACGACGAGGGTCGTCGCACAGACGCAGGGGACCAGGCAGATCGGCAGGGTCCAGGAGCCGGTGGCCCTTCTGCCGTGCGCGCCCCGCTGCTCATCGCTTCTGTTCCGTCAGGGAGGCCACCGTCTCCATCGGCACCCGCAGCAGCTCGCGGGCCTGCCGTTCTGCCGCCTCCTGGTCACCGGCCTCGACGGCCGCCACCAGCTCTTCGTGTGCGTCGATGTCAACGGGGGGCATCTCCCGGTCGCCGAGGGCCTCCACCAACACCTCGTGCACCTGGGCGGAGAAGAAGCGGTAGACCTCGATGAAGGCCGCGTTGTGGGTCGCGCCGACGACCGCGAGGCGAAAGGCGAGGTCCGCGTCCGCGTTCCGGTCGCCCTCCTCCCGCAGGTCGGCCAGGGCGGCCCGCAGCCGCAGCAGGTCGTGGGCGTCCCGTCGCACCGCTGCGAGGCGGGCGGCCTCGGCCTCCAGGGAGATCCGGAGTTCGAGGACGTCGGCCACGGCAGCGTGTCGGACCCCGTGCAGGACGGCGGCCGGATCGGCGGTGGACCGGACGAAGGTGCCGTTGCCCTGGCGGGACTCCAGGAGGCCGGTGTGCACGAGGACCCGGATCGCCTCACGGACGGTGTTGCGGCCCACGCCGAGCTGCTGGGCGAGTTCGTGCTCGGTCGGGATCCGGTCGCCGACCGCCCACTCGCCCTCCGAGAGCTGGGTGCGCAGCTGTTCCACCACGGAGTCCACCAGTGAAGTCCGTCCCGCCGCCTTGAGCGCCGCCGCCATGCGGTTCCCCGTCCTCTCAATGTGCCCGGTTGCCCAGTCATCCTACAACTGACTTCGCCAGGGACACCGGACTACTGTGGGGCCGTACGCGGATCGAACAACCCTCACCACCCTCGGGAGTCAGTCATGTCAGACCGCTTCGACGTCGTCGTACTCGGAGCTGGCCCCGGCGGCTACGTCGCTGCCATCCGCGCCGCCCAGCTGGGCAAGCGGGTCGCGGTCGTCGAGGAGAAGTACTGGGGCGGTGTCTGCCTGAACGTCGGGTGCATCCCCACCAAGGCGCTGCTGCGCAACGCCGAGCTCGCCCACATCTTCAACCACGAGGCGAAGACCTTCGGCATCAAGGTCGATGGCACCGTCTCCTTCGACTACGGCGAGGCCTTCCGCCGCAGCCGCTCGGTCGCGGACGGCCGGGTCAAGGGCGTCCACTTCCTGATGAAGAAGAACGGGATCACCGAGTTCAACGGTCGGGGCACCTTCCTCGACGCGAACACGCTCCAGGTGGCCAAGGCCGACGGCACCTCGGAGACGATCGCCTTCGACAACTGCATCATCGCCACGGGTGCCACCCCGCGCCTGCTCCCGGGCACCTCCCGCAGTGACCGCGTCGTGTCGTACGAGGAGCAGATCCTCGCGGAGGACGCCCCGAAGTCGATCGTCATCGCCGGCGCCGGCGCGATCGGCATCGAGTTCGCCTACGTGCTCAACAACTACGGCACCAAGGTCACGATCGTCGAGTTCCTCGACCGGATCGCCCCGCTGGAGGACGAGGAGGTGTCCAAGGAGCTCGCGAAGCAGTACCGCAAGCTCGGCATCGACGTCCTGACCTCGACCCGCGTCGAGGCCATTGACGAGTCCGGCCCGCAGGTCCGCGTCACCGTCACCGGCAAGGACGGCGCCCAGAAGGTCCTGGAGGCGGACAAGGTCCTCCAGGCCATCGGCTTCGCCCCGAACGTCACCGGCTACGGCCTGGAGAAGACCGGCGTCGCCCTGACCGAGCGCGGCGCCATCGACGTCGACGGCCGCTGCCGCACCTCCGTGCCGCACATCTACGCCATCGGCGACGTCACCGCGAAGCTGATGCTCGCGCACACCGCCGAGGCCATGGGCGTCATCGCGGCCGAGACCATCGGGGACGCCGAGACGATGGAGCTCGACTACCCGATGATCCCCCGCGCGACCTACTGCCAGCCGCAGATCGCCAGCTTCGGCTGGACCGAGGCGCAGGCGCGCGAGAAGGGCTACGACGTCAAGGTCGCCAAGTTCCCGTTCGTGGCGAACGGCAAGGCGCACGGCCTCGGCGACGCCACCGGCTTCGTGAAGATCGTCGCCGACGCGAAGTACGGCGAGATCATCGGGGCCCACCTGATCGGACCCGACGTCACCGAGCTGCTGCCCGAGCTGACGCTGGCCCAGCAGTGGGACCTGACGGTCCACGAGGTCGCCCGCAACGTGCACGCGCACCCGACGCTGGGCGAGGCCGTGAAGGAAGCGATCCACGGCATTGCCGGACACATGATCAATTTCTGAGGTCCCGCCCGGGTCCGGGTGATAGGCACGGGAAGTGCCGAGCAGAACCTCTCCGGGTGGCGAACCGTCCCGACCGATCAGGTCGTGGGTGCGTTCGTCACCCGGTACGCATGTGTGGCTGGCGGTCCTCGTGCTCACCAGCCTCGTCATCGCGTTCGCCCCGGACGGGCTGGACGCCTACCTCCTCCACCGCAACAGCAGCAACCTCCACCAGCTCGCGCACCATCCGATACGGGCCCTGCTGGGCAGCGCGCTCTGGATCGAGGACCCCACCGACCTCCTGCTGTACGCGGTGCTCTTCGAGGTCTTCCACGCCCCCGTGGAACGTTGGCTGGGCACCCCGAAATGGCTGTTCGCCGTGACCGTGGCCCACGTCTCCGCCACGCTCGTCAGCCAGCAGCTCGTCCTCGCCGCCATCCGACTGCACGTCGTGCCGCTCAGCATGGCGCACGTCGTCGACATCGGGGTCAGCTACGGCCTCGCCGCCTCGGTCGGGATCCTGACCCACCGACTGCCGCACCCCTGGCGCCTGCCGTACCTCGTCGGAGCGCTCGCGTTCTTCCTCGTACCGCTCGCCGTCGACCGCACCTACACCGACCTCGGGCATGCGGTCTCCCTGGTCGTCGGCCTGGCCTGCCGGCCGCTGACCCGTGGGACGCCGACCCCGGGGCGACCACCCCGGGGAAAATCAGTCGCCTCCGAACGTCCCCCCGACGCACACTAGTTGTGCGGGGGACACGGGGGATTCCCCGCACGCGGCCGCTTCGAGCGCGTGGACCCCGGTCTGCGCGGGCCGCGAACCGCGAAGGCCCGCTCCTCCGGGAGCGGGCCTTCGCACGGTTTCCGGGAGGTCAGGCGGACAACAGCCGCTCCAGGACGAGCGCGATGCCGTCCTCCTCGTTCGAAGCGGTCACCTCGTCCGCCACCGACCGCAGCTCCTGGTGCGCGTTGCCCATGGCCACGCCGTGCGCTGCCCAGCCGAACATCGGAATGTCGTTCGGCATGTCGCCGAAGGCGATCGTCTCCGCGGCCTTCACGCCGAGCCGCCGGGCCGCGAGCGACAGCCCGGTCGCCTTGCTCAGGCCGAGCGGCAGGATCTCCACGATTCCGGGTCCCGCCAGGACGACGTCCACGAGCCCGCCGACCGTCTCGCGCGCGATCCGGGTCAGCTCGTCGTCCGTGAGCTTCGGGTGCTGGATGTACAGCTTGGTCAGCGGCGCCGACCACAGCTCCGCCGGGTCCTCGTAGGGCACGTACGGCAGCGGCCCTTCCTGGACCCGGTAGTCGGGGCCCATCAGGACCTCTCCGTCCAGACCGTCACGGCTGGCCGCGAGCGCCAGCGGGCCCACTTCCGCCTCGATCTTGGAGAGGGCGAGTCCGGCCAGCTGCCGGTCCAGGGTCAGCGAGGTCAGCAGTCGGTGTTCGCCGGCGTGGTAGACCTGCGCGCCCTGCCCGCACACCGCGATCCCCTCGTAGCCGAGGTCGTCGAGGATGTGCCGGGTCCAGGGCACCGCTCGGCCGGTCACCACGATGTGCGCCGCACCCGCCGCCGTCACGGCGGCCAGCGCGTCCCGGGTGCGGTCCGAGACGGACTCGTCGGCCCGCAGCAGCGTGCCGTCGAGGTCCGTCGCGACCAGGCGGTAGGGGAAGGGGCTCACTTGGCGACCGGCTCCAGGACCTCGCGGCCGCCGAGGTAGGGCTGCAGCGCCTTCGGCACCCGCACCGAGCCGTCGGCCAGCTGGTGGTTCTCGAGGATCGCCACGATCGTGCGCGGAACGGCGCACAGCGTGCCGTTCAGGGTGGCCAGCGGCTGCACGACCTTCTTGCCGCCCTGCTCGTCCCGCATGCGGACGGACAGGCGACGGGCCTGGAAGCCGTCGCAGTTGGAGGCGGAGGTCAGCTCGCGGTACTTGCCCTGGGTCGGGATCCACGCCTCGCAGTCGAACTTGCGGGAGGCGGAGGAGCCCAGGTCACCGGTGGCGACGTCGATCACCTGGAACGGCAGCTCCAGCGAGGTGAGCCACTGCTTCTCCCACTCCAGGAGCCGCTTGTGCTCGGCCTCGGCGTCCTCCGGCGCGACGTACGAGAACATCTCGACCTTGTCGAACTGGTGGACGCGGAAGATGCCCCGGGTGTCCTTGCCGTACGTGCCGGCCTCGCGCCGGAAGCAGGGCGAGAAGCCCGCGTACCGCAGCGGCAGCTTGTCGGCGTCGATGATCTCGTCCATGTGGTACGCGGCGAGGGGGACCTCGGAGGTGCCGACGAGGTAGTAGTCGTCCTTCTCCAGGTGGTAGACGTTCTCCGCGGCCTGACCGAGGAAGCCGGTCCCCTCCATGGCGCGCGGACGGACCAGCGCCGGGGTGAGCATGGGGATGAAGCCGGCCTCGGTGGCCTGTGCGATCGCCGCGTTGACCAGGGCGAGCTCCAGGAGCGCACCGACGCCGGTCAGGTAGTAGAAGCGCGAGCCGGACACCTTGGCGCCCCGCTCGACGTCGATCGCGCCGAGCGCCTCGCCCAGTTCCAGGTGGTCCTTGGGCTCGAAGCCCTCCGCCGCGAAGTCACGGATGGTGCCGTGCGTCTCCAGGACGACGAAGTCTTCCTCGCCGCCGACCGGGACGTCGGGGTGGACGATGTTGCCGAGCCGGAGCAGGAGCTGCTTGGCCGTGTCGTCGGCCTCGTTCTGCTCGGCTTCTGCCGCCTTGACGTCGGTCTTGAGCTGCTCGGCCTTCTGCAGGAGCTCGGCACGCTCTTCCGGGGACGCCTTGGGGATCAGCTTGCCGAGCGCCTTCTGCTCGGATCGGAGTTCGTCGAAGCGGACGCCGGACGACCTGCGCCGCTCATCGGCGGAGAGCAGGGCGTCGACGAGCGCGACGTCCTCTCCACGGGCGCGCTGGGAGGCGCGAACACGGTCGGGGTCCTCACGGAGCAGGCGAAGGTCAATCACCCCACCAGGCTACCGGGGAGTGCTCGCCCGCCCGCACCAGATAACGACGCGCGCATTGATTTGCCCGGATTGACCTGTAAGGGAGGGATGGAGGCGGGAGCTCCATTCACTTATCCACAGGCTGTGTGGAAGTTCTGTGGACTAAGGGAAAGGGGGCGTGGATTTCTCTGGCCACCCCTGAAGATTCCGTGATCAAACGCCATGCACGCACTCATTTGAGTGGCGATGACCCCCTCTGGCGAGTGAGTCGAGAGAGGCGCGCTGACGAGGGGTGGGGAAGGTGCTGTGGATGACGCACGGAGCGGCGAAGGGTGAGTGGGGTGATTTGTCGACCTTGTCGTGACGGAGTGTCGACTTGTCCCCAGGACGCCTCTGGGTCTGTGGATAACTTCTGTGGGTAACTGAAAAGTATGCAGGTAGGACTAGCGGTGGGCGCCTGTGGATGACGGCGCTCATGGGAGGGAGCAGTCATCCACCATCAGATCAGGCCCGACCGTCCTGGGCCCTCGCCAACCAGTCGGAGGCCGCCGTGAACTCCCCGTCCGAAGTACCGCGCCGCAGCGGCCGTACGTCCGCGACGGCGACCCCCGCCCGCGGGTACGAGCCGAGGAACCGCACCTTGGGACAGATCCGCTTGAGCCCCATCAGGGCCTCGCCCACGCGCCGGTCCGAAATATGGCCCTCGGCGTCCACCGCGAAGCAGTAGTTCCCGATGCCCGCACCCGTGGGACGGGACTGGATCAGCATCAGGTTCACCCCGCGCACCGCGAATTCCTGGAGCAGTTCGAGAAGGGCACCCGGATGGTCATCACCCAGCCACAGCACCACCGAGGTCTTGTCCGCACCCGTCGGAGCCGCCGGCCGGGCCGGCCGTCCCACCAGCACGAACCGGGTCTCGGCGTTCTCCGCGTCGTGGATTTCGGTGACCAGCGCCTCCAGCCCGTACGTCGCCGCTGCGAACTCCCCCGCGAAGGCGGCGTCGAACCGGCCCTCCTGCACCAGCCGGGCGCCGTCCGCGTTCGAGGCGGCCGACTCCCACACCGCATCGGGCAGGTGCGCCCGCAGCCAGTTCCTGACCTGTGGCTGGGCCACCGGGTGGCCGGTGACCGTCTTGATCTCGGAAAGCTTGGTGCCGGGCCGGACGAGCAGGGCGAAGGCGATCGGGAGGAGCACCTCGCGGTAGATCATCAGCGGTTCACCGGAGGCCAGCTCGTCCAGGGTCGCCGTCACCCCGCCCTCGACCGAGTTCTCGATCGGCACCAGCGCGGCAGCGGCCTGCCCGTGCCGGACGGCATCGAGGGCGGCCGGGACCGAGACCATGGGGACGAGCTCGCGCGTCGCGGCCTCGGGCAGCGTGCGCAGCGCCGCTTCGGTGAAGGTGCCCTCTGGGCCGAGATACGTGTACCGGGTGGCGGACATGCAGTCACCCTAATGCTCGGCGGAACCGGGGGTCGCCGTCCCGGCGGCACGGCGGCCCCCGAGGTCCACCACCCGGACGGTGCGCCGATTTCCGGAAGGAAGGCGGCGGCGCCCTCACCGGGATCAGGCCTCCAGGAGGCGCTGCCCCACGTACTCGCCCTTGGCCGGGCCGCCCGGCACCGCGAAGAGGCCGCTCGTTTCGTGGCGGATGAACGCGGACAGCGCATCACCCCGGTCGAGCTTGCGCTGGACCGGTACGAAACCCTTGAGCGGGTCCGCCTGCCAGCACACGAAGAGGAGGCCCGCGTCCGGCTCCCCGTCCGGACCGATCCCGTCGTGGAAGGAGAACGGCCTGCGCAGCATGGCCGCCCCGCCGTTCTGTTCGGGGGCGGAGATCCGTGCGTGGGCGTTGTCCGGGATCACCGGCTTCCCGTCCGGCCCGAACTCATCGAGGTCGAGCTCGGTCGTTTCGGAGCCACCGGTGAGCGGAGCCCCGTCGGACTTCCGGCGACCGATCACCTTCTCCTGTCGTTCCAGTGGCAGCCGCTCCCAGTCGTCGAGCAGCATGCGGATCCGCCGCACCACGGCGTAGGAGCCCCCGGCCATCCACTCGTCCGCGCCGCCGGCTCCGGCCGGGACGAAGATCCGCCGGTCGAAGTCCTCGTCGCCGGGCTTCGGGTTGCGCGTGCCGTCGACCTGGCCCATGAGGTTGCGGGCGGTCATCGGCTTCGCGGTGGCGCCGGCCGAGCGGTTGAAGCCGTTCATCTGCCAGCGCACCCGGGCCGCGTCCCCCGCGTCCTTCTGCACGGCGCGCAGGGCGTGGAAGGCGACGAGCGCGTCGTCGGCGCCGATCTGCACCCACAGGTCGCCCTCCGAGCGTCGGGGATCCAGCGCATCGGAGGAGAAGGCGGGCAGCGGGTCCAGGGCAGCGGGGCGGCGTGCGACCAGCCCGGTCCGATCGAAGAAGGTGCGGCCGAAGCCGAAGGTGATCGTGAGGGAGGACGGCCCCGCGTCGAGCGCGATGCCGGTGTCCGAGGCCGGGGCCTTGCCCGACATCAACACCTTCGCCGTGGCCGACCAGCGGCGCAGCAGGGCGGTGGCTTCCTTGCGGCCGGCGCCCGGAGCGAGGTCGAAGGCGATCAGGTGGCCCCGGGACTGCAGTGCAGTGGTGATGCCGGCCTGGTGTTCCCCGTGGAACGCCACCGCGGTCGAGCCCACGGTGGTCAGCGCCGCGGGGCCGTCGGCGCCGGTACCGCCCTCGTCCCCGGACAGTGCCGCGGAGACCCCTGCCCCGCCGGCCGCGCCGACGACGAGGCCGGCTGCGCCCGCCGCACCGACGGTGCCGAGCAGACGCCGCCGGGAGAGCTCAAGGTTGTCGCTGTCAGTCACGCGCTTCAGCCGATCTTCACGTTCTTGTCGATGGTGGTCTGGTCGATCTCGGAGGTACGGACGGTGACCTGGATCTTCCACTCGCCCGGCATCGGGATCTGGACGCCGCTCGCACTCCAGTGTCCGGTCTGGATCCGGTCAGGGGCGACGGGCAGGGGGCCCACGTCCTTCGCCTCCAGGGTGAGGGCGACCTTGATCTCGGGGACGTCGAGGGGCTTGCCGTTGGGACGCTCGACGAAGAGGTGGAGCGCATTGGCACCGGTGAGGCCGGGGTCGAGGCTGAGGCGGACGGTGCCCTTGCCGTCGACGCCGCCGGTGTCGAAGGGCAACCGGATGTCAACGGGACGGTCGGGCACGGCGGCCGGACCGGCGGCGGTGGTGCCCCGCCCGGTCTCCTCCTGGGTGCGGCCGGGCTCGGTCGAGGTGAGGACGGTGGTCACGGCGAGGAGGACGACGGCGACGGCGGCCTCGGTCAACACCGAGCGGCGCAGACCGGAGCGCTCCGGGTCGGCGTCCCGCTCCTGCTTCCGTCGTGCGACGGCGATGGCGGCTTGCTGCCGTGCGAGTTGGGCGGCCCGCACCGGGTCGGTCACACCGGTGGGACCCCCCGCGCCCCCGGGATCCGTGCCCTCCCGGGCCTCGTCCGGGTGCTCGGTGCCTTCGGTGCCTTCGGTGCCTTCGGTGCCTTCGATGCCTTCGATGCCTTCGGCGTCCGGGGCCCCTTCGAGGTCTTGCGGATCTCGGGCTTCTGGACCCCGGTTCTTCCCCGGGGCCTCTTCCCGTGGTGCGGGGTCCGCCAGCCGCTGGGTCCACCGGCGGGAGACCCAGGCGATGCCGATGAGGACGGCGATGAGACCGATCTTGACCAGGAGCAGCTGTCCGTAGCGGGTTCCGGTCAGGGCGGACCAGGAGCCGACCTGACGCCAGGACTGGTAGAGCCCGGTGGCAGCGAGGACGATCACGGAGCCGAAGGCCACCTTGGAGAAGCGTTCGACGGCGGAACGCTCCACGGACGGCGCCCGGTAGAGGGCGACGAGGAGGACGGCGAGGCCGCCGAGCCAGGCGGCGACGGCAAGGAGGTGCAGGATGTCGACGGGCATGGCGATGCCGGGCTGGAGACCGGTCGAGGCGTGCTCGGCCAGTGCCCAGGTGCCGGCGATGCCGGCGGCGATGACCGTGCCGCCGAGACCGAGCCCGAAGGCGAGGTCCTTCTTCTCCTTCGGGTCGGTGCGCCGTGCGTAGGCGCCGAAGAGGACGGCCACGAAGAGTGCGGCTGCGCCGAGCAGCAGCAGCCGCGAGGTGAGCGCGGCGCCGGTCTTCGTCTCCAGGACGGCTTTGAGGCCGGCCAGGTCGAAGGCGTCGGCGAGCTCGCCGGAGCCGGTGTAGGGGCTGCGCAGCAGCAGCATCGCCAGGGTGGCGGCGGTGAGGACCAGCCAGCTCCGGGCCACCGTCTGCTGGACGGGGCGGATGCTCGCGCCGCGTGGCCAGCAGGCGAGGACGAAGGCGCCGCCGCCGACGAGCACGGCGAATCCGGCGTACGAGAGGTAGCGGGCGATCCCGTAGAGCGCGCCGACGAGGCCGCCGCCGGGTGCCCGGTCGGGTAGGGAGACGGACGTCTGGGAGGGAGCGCCGATGGAGAAGGTGAAGGCACCGGCGACGGGATGGCTGTCGGCCGAGACGGCCTGCCAGGCCACGGTGTACGTGCCGTCGGGCAGACCTGTGCGGAGACCCACCCCGTAGCGGATGACGGAGCCGCTGCACAGATTGCGTATCTCGCCGGTGTCGGCACGTCGGCCTGCCGGGTCGAGGACCCGGATGGAGTCGGTGCCCATGGCGACCTGCTCCGAGAAGGTCAGGTTGACCTCCCCGGGTGCGGTGGCGACCACCGCCCCGTCCTTCGGGTCGCTCCCGGTGAGTGCCGCGTGCGCAGAGGCGGGGGCGGCACCGGCGAGCAGCGTGCCCAGCAGCGCGGCCGCGAGGACCAGCAGCCGGGCCAGCGCGTTGCCGAGGCGCGGGGCGGTGGTTGTCATCTCTGATTCACTCCGTCAACGAGCTCAGTGATGCTGCGGGTTGTAGTTGGTTGCTTCGACGGGAACGTCGACCTTGATGGGGTCGGACTTCTCGAAGTGGAGCTCGATGCTGACCTTCTCGCCCTGCTTGGGCCGCTCCTTCAGTTCCATGAACATGATGTGGCTGCCGCCGCGGGCGAGCGTCAGCTCCCCGTTCGCGGGGATGTCGAAGGACTGCACCTCCCGCATCTTCTGGTCCTTCGTCTCGTGGATGGTGACGTCGTCGGAGAGGGCGCTGGTGACGGAGGTCAGCTTGTCCGCCGTGTCCCCGTCGTTGGTGATGGTCAGGAAGCCGCCGGCCATGTCCATCACCGGCTGCGGCATGAACGCGCCGCTGACCTTCAGGTGCGGCTTCCCGTCCTTGGCGGAGCCCTCGCCCGCGGCTTCGGAAGAGGAGGACGAGCACCCGGTCAGCGCGAGTGCGGCGGTGAGCGCCACGGCGGCGGACAGGGCGGTGGTACGGCGGTTCACGGGTTCTCCCCCTTGATGATCTTCGGCAGGTCCTTGGCGTAGTCCTCGACGGTCGTGTCCTCGCCGTACAGGACGTAGCCCTGGTCGGTGGTGGGCGAGAACGCGATCACCTGGGCGCCGTGCATGGAGATGACGGAGCCGTCCTTCTCCTTCTGCGGCGGATCGATGCCGATGCCGATCTGCCGGGCTGCCGCTTGGATCGCGGAGAAGTCGCCGGTGAGACCGGTGAAGGAGGGGTCGCCGGCCGCCGGCAGCCACTTGGCGAGCTCGGCGGAGGTGTCCCGCTCGGGATCGGTGGTGACGAAGACGACCTGGAGCTTGTCCTGGTCGGCCTGGGAGAGCTGCTTCTTGGCGATGGCGATGTTGCTCATCGTCAGGGGGCAGACGTCGGGGCAGTGCGTGTAGCCGAAGTAGATGAGGGTCGGCTTGCCCTTGGTCCGTTCCCGCAGGTCGTACTTCTCGCCCTTGGTGTCGGTGAGGACGAGCGCGGGCTTGGTGAACGGTCGGTCGAGGACGACGGCGGCCACGGTGGGGTCGCTGCCGCCGGAGACCTCGGCCACCGCGGAGCCGGAGCTCGCGGGTTTGTCCTCGTCGCCGCCCAGGCCGACGGCGGCGGTGATGCCGAGCGCGGCGACGATCGCGACGGCCGCGATGATCAAGGGGGTGCGCCGCCCGGGGCCGGCCGTGGCCGCCCCGGGCGTCTTCTGTTCAGACATGCTTTTTCTTTCGGATCTCGAATGCGGGTGCGGCCGTCAGGCCGAGCGGCGGCGCCCGGCGAGGACGCCGAAGGCGATGCCGGCGACACCCACGAGGATGCCGATCACGCCGAGGACGCGGGCCGTGGTGTCACTGGTCGCGGAAGCGGCGGTCTCCTGACGGTCGGCAGAGTCGGCTGCCTCGTCGTGTCCGGCCTTCCCGTCCGTCGCGGCGGAAGCGGACGGCGTGGCACCACCGTGGTGGTCGGCGGACGCGGCGGAGAGTTTCAGGACGGGCGCCGGGTTCTGCGGCTCGTCCGCGCCTTCCTTCTTCTCCTCGATCCAGCGGACGACCTCCTCGTTGTCGTACGTCTGGATGGCCTTGAGGACCAGCGCGTCGGTGTCCTCCGGCAGGCGTCCGAGGGAGAGCGGGAACTGCTGGAACTGGCCGGGGCCGATCTTCGAGCCGTCAGCGGTCCAGGTGACCTTGGAGACGGCCTCGTTGATCGTCTTGCCGTGCAGCTCCAGCGGCTTGCTGAGCTTGCTCCGGGTGACCTCGGCCTTCCAGCCCGGGACGGGCTGGGGCATGACGGAGGCCAGCGGGTGGTCGAGCGGGAAGTTGACCTCGACCTTCACGGTGGAGGCGTTGTCGCGCTCGTTCGGGACCTTGACGTTCACGGTGGCGTAGCCGCCCTGGGCGGCCTCGCCCTGCGGCTGGACGCTCACGTGCGCGAAGGCGGTGCCGGACAGCAGGACGACCGAGGAGAGGGCGATGCCTCCGGCGAGGGCGGCACGGAGGGAGGAGACACGGGAAATGCTCATGGCAGAAGACACTCCAGCTCGGAGAAGGGCGTAGGGGGTCGGCGCGCCCGAGGGACCGGAGTCCCGCACGGGCGTGCGGACGGCCGCGGCGCGCTCCCGTCGAGCGGCCGCGTCAGGCTGCGAGGACGCAGTCGGCGGCCGGGGGGCCGCGCCTGATCACCGTGTGCTGGAGTGCCTCGGTCGCCGGCGGCGGCGAGGAGTCGGTGGCGGTGCGGAGGGCCGGCCGCGGTTCTGGAGCGGTGCCCAGGCCGGTGAGCAGGGCCCGTACGAGGCGGAGGGCGGCGCGCAACGAGCGGACGGGCGCGCATGCGGCGATCTCCGTGGCGCCCTGCTCGGAGAGCTCCACGAGCCGGCCGAGGGCGTGGTCGCCGCGGCGCAGCAGCCAGCCGGTGGCAAGGGCTGCGAACAGGTGGCCGAGGAGCATCGGCAGCCCCGGCAGCAGGTCGGTGCCGGGAGCCGCGGCCGCGTGCCCCATGGCGGTGTGCGCGGCGTCCGGGGCGAGTCCGGCGTCGGTGAGGATCCGGGCGGCGTCGACGGGGTCGAGGGATTCCGCTCCTGCGCCGCAGACCAGCCGGGCCGCCAGCCGGACGAGGGCGTCGTCGGCCTGGCCGCTCAGCGCGAGCTGTCGTTGACCGAGCCCGAAGAGGACGTGCAGGCCGAGCTGCCCGGCGGCGAGGGCGCCGACGACGAAGCCGAGGGAGCGCCGGCGGTCGGTGAAGAGGACGGTGGTCCCGAAGAGGCCGAGGAAGCCGGCGGCGACGGTCCACAGGGCGATGCCCGCGCAGGCGGCGAGGGCGTGTCCCAGCCCGGACAGCACGACGCAGACCGCGGTGAACACCGCGGCCCTCAGCAGCCGTGGAGCGAGCGCGGGGGCATTCATGGCTGGCCCATCATCGCACCACGTGCACCACCACCATGCGGCAGGTCCGGAAGGTCGTTCTTGCGCGCCTTCGCTCCGGGACGTCCGGTACTCGCTCCGGGACGTCCCGTCCTCTGTGCCGAGCCGTTCCGTTCCTGGTGGCGCGCCGTTCCGCCTTCCCCATCCATCCTCCGTATCCGTTCTCCGTATCCGTCCTCCGTGCCGGGTCTTCTGGTTCCGGGGGCGTCGCTCCGCGCTCGGGGCACGGCCGTCTCCGGGGCGGTGCGCATCGGAGCGCGGAGCGCTCCACCCGGCCATACACCAGCCCGTCCGCTCCGTGCGTCCGCCGAACGAGCGCTCATGACGCCCGGGCGTGCTTACGGTGCCTCCACTCCGGCAATAGGTATCGATATGTCGAGCCGCGGTCGGGAGGGTTGGAGCATGAGCATCTGGTGGTCACTCCATCTGCGGCGCGAGGCCGCGAGCGTGCCGCTCGCACGGAGGCTTCTGCTGGGCACGATGGAGACGGCGGGCGTGGATCCCGACGTGTCGTACGAACTGTCGGTGGCGTTGACCGAGGCGTGTGCGAATGCGGTCGAGCACGGTGGTGGAGGGGGCTCCCGGGGGTCGGGCGGGAGGCCTTCGGAGGCGTACCGGGTGACCGCGTACCTGGACGGCGAGACCTGCCGGATCGAGGTGTCGGACTCGGGCCCGGGGTTTCCCGGTGCCGGTGACGAGGTGCCGGCCGCCCCTTCCGGGGACGCCGAGCACGGCCGGGGACTGCGGTTGATCGAGGAGTTGGCCGATCACGTCCAGTTCGGCAACCGTGCGGGGCGGAGCGGAGCGGTGGTCAGCTTCGACAAGCTCCTCAAATGGCGGGACGGCCCCGCGCTCCTGCTGGCGTGAGCCTCCGGACGGAAGGTGGCCCACGGAAAACGGAACACGGCCCACGGGAAGGGCCCCTGCCGGTCGGTCGGCGGGGGCCCTTCGGGTCCAAACTACGCGGGGATCAGCCCTTCAGCGAAGCCATCCACGCCTCGACCTCGTCCGCGTGGCGCGGCAGCGCCTCCGAGAGGTTCCGGTTGCCGTCCTCGGTGACGAGGATGTCGTCCTCGATCCGGACGCCGATGCCGCGGTACTCCTCCGGCACGCTGAGGTCGTCGGCCTGGAAGTAGAGACCGGGCTCGACGGTCAGGCACATGCCCGGTTCGAGGGTGGTGTCCACGTAGGCCTCGGTGCGCGCGGCGGCGCAGTCGTGGACGTCCATGCCGAGCATGTGGCCGGTGCCGTGCAGGGTCCAGCGGCGCTGGAGGCCGAGCTCCAGGACCCGCTCGACCGGACCCTCGACGAGGCCCCACTCGACGAGCTTCTCGGCGAGGACGCGCTGGGCGGCGTCGTGGAAGTCGCGGTAGGCGGCGCCGGGCTTCACCGCGGCGATGCCGGCCTCCTGCGCCTCGTACACGGCGTCGTAGATCTTGCGCTGGAGCTCGGTGTACCGGCCGTTGATCGGCAGGGTCCGGGTGATGTCGGCGGTGTAGAGCTCGGTGGTCTCCACGCCGGCGTCGAGCAGCAGCAGGTCGCCGGAGCGGACGTCGCCGTCGTTGCGGACCCAGTGCAGGGTCGTGGCGTGCGGACCTGCGGCGCAGATGGAGCCGTAGCCGACGTCGTTGCCCTCGACGCGGGCGCGCAGGAAGAACGTGCCCTCGATGTAGCGCTCGCTGGTCGCCTCGGCCTTGTCGAGGACCTTGACGACGTCCTCGAAGCCGCGGGCGGTGGAGGCGCAGGCCTTCTCCAGCTCGGCGACCTCGAAGGCGTCCTTCACGAGGCGGGCCTCGGAGAGGAAGACGCGCAGCTCTTCGTCGCGCTCGGCGGTGACCTTGTCGGCCAGGGCGTGCTCGATGCCGGCGTCGTGGCCGCGGACGGCGCGGACGGGACCGGTGGCCTCCTTGAGCGCGTCGGCGAGCTCGCGCACGTCCTTCGCCGGGATGCCGAGGAGCCGCTCGGCCTCGGTGAGGGAGTGGCGGCGGCCGACCCACAGCTCGCCCTGGCCGTCGAGCCAGAACTCGCCGTTCTCGCGGTTGGAGCGCGGCAGCAGGTAGATCGTGGCCTCGTGGCCGCCGACCGTCGGCTCCAGGACGAGGACGCCGTCCTGGGTCTGGTCACCGGTGAGGTACGCGTACTCGGTGGACGCGCGGAAGGCGTACTCGGTGTCGTTCGACCGGGTCTTCAGGTTGCCGGCGGGGATCACCAGGCGTTCGCCGGGGAAGCGGGCGGACAGCGCGGCGCGGCGCGCGGCGGTCCGGTCGGCCTGGGGGATCGGTGCGAGGTCGTGCAGCTCGGTGTCGGCCCAGCCGGACTTCATGTTCTCGGCGAGCTCGTCGGACACGCCCGGGTACAGGCCGTTCTTCCGCTGCTTGATCGCCTGCTCTTCGGTCTCTTCCGGGGTCTCCGGCGTGAGCTCCTCGGCCACGGGTCTGCCTCCTTTGGTACGACACTGAACCCCCTCCATCGTACGGTCGTGCGGTCGGGGTCCCAGGGCCGGAAGACCCATTACAGGAATCTCACGCTCCGGTTACTGCTGTTCACTCTACGGGGGCCCGCTCGATCCATCGGGGCAGATCAGCAGGGGTACACGGGTGAGAGGAGCGGCCGGGGCGGGGTGCGGGCGGACTGCTGGGGGCGGAACCGCGCGGCGGTGCTCATGCGAAGCGGGCCGCGAGCAGGACCACGTCCTCCCCGTCCGGAACCGGGGCCGTTTCCTCCGGGAGGAGGGCCCGCAGGACGTGGTCGACGATGGCGTCCGGGTCGCTCCGGTCCGCCTTCGGGACGCCCGAGGCGGCGGCGTGGAGCCGGGCGAAGGCCCGGTCCACGGGGTCACCGGTACGGCGCAGCAGGCCGTCCGTGTAGAGAAGCACCGTTTCTCCAGGTGCGGGCGACAGTTCCACGCTCGGCGCTTCCCAGCAGGAGAGCATTCCGAGCGGGGCCGAGAGCGAGGTCTCGACGAACTCGGTGCGCCGGTCGCCGATGACCAGTGGCGGGGCGTGCCCGGCACCGGCGAGGACGATGTGGCGCTGTGCGGGTTCGGCGTACGCGAAGAGCGCGGTCGCCGAGCGGGCGGGCTCGGTCAACCGGAGCAGGAGTTCCAGGTCGGACAGGACCGCGACGGGGTCCTCGCCCTCCATCACCGCATACGCCCGGAGGGAGGCGCGCAGTCGGCCCATGGCGGCCAGTGCGCTGGGGCCGGTCCCGGAGACGGAGCCCACGGACAGCCCGAGGGCTCCGTCGGGCAGGGGCAGTGCGTCGTACCAGTCGCCGCCGCCTTGCGGGCCGGTGCGGTGGCGGGCGGCGAGTTGGACGCCGGGGACGCGGGGGAGGCGGTGGGGGAGCAGTTCCTCGCTGATGGTGGAGAGCCGGGTGCGGGCGCGCTCGACCTGGAGGAGCCGGGCGAGGTGCTCGGTGGCGAAGCGCCCGTAGAGCCCGATGAGGTGGCGCTGTCGCTCGCTGGGCTCGGCGGGTTCGTCGTAGAGCCAGACGACGGCTCCGAGCCGGCCCGCTTCTTCGGTGGCGAGGGGGAGGGCGTAGCTGGCGGCGTAGCCGAGACGGGCCGCGACCTCGCGGTGGCGGGGATCGAGGCCCTCCTCCG
Organism: Streptomyces sp. NPDC058872; assembly: GCF_042743065.1. Taxonomy (NCBI): domain Bacteria; kingdom Bacillati; phylum Actinomycetota; class Actinomycetes; order Kitasatosporales; family Streptomycetaceae; genus Streptomyces; species Streptomyces sp. NPDC058872. The sequence continues at coordinate 59,076 of NZ_JBHYMK010000010.1, read as the reverse complement.
TGCGGAGGTCGCGGATGGTGATCGGGTCGGGGACGCGTGCGGGGCGATCGGGGTCGGGAAGCCCGTCGAGGAGGCGGCCGTAGCTGGTGGCGCTGCGCGGGACGGTCTCGATGGTGCCGAGGTCGGCATGGGCGAGGCCGAGACCGATGGTGCTGGTGGGGCCGTGGCCATCGGCCGGTTCGAGGACGGCCATGCCGCGGCGGGCGCCGACGAGGGCGGCGCCGGCGCCCAGCACCTCACGGAGGGCTTCGTCGAGGGAAGCGCTCCGGATCAGCCGCTCGGTGAGTTCGTGGAGGGTGGTGAGGTCGGAGACCCAGGAAGCCAACCGGTCCTGGATCAACGCCCCGGGGGGGACGCCCGCGTCGGAGGGGGGTGCTGCTGCGGGGACGCCCGCCAAGGGCCCCGTAGTGTGCGGGGGAGACGGAGCAGCTGGATCGATTCCGGCCACTTTCGGCATGTGTGGGGCGCTCATGTCAGCCGGCTTTCCGACTGGTGCGTTTGATGCCATGGCATCGCAAACCCCCATGTCAATCTGGGCCGCTCGATGCATCCACATGTACACGCACTGGAGGAGTGATGTCCAGCATTGTCCCCGCGGTACTTGTGGTGTCAGCGAGGTCGTGCGCAAGGGTTGAAGTACGAGAGAAGTTGGCCGAAAATTGCCCTCCATGTGCACCTTTTGCGGTCGACTGACGTCGTTTGAAAGCGCGTCATTCCAAGCGTGTTGGGTACGTAATCGGTGACAGGCAGGGGCAGTTGAAGCCGCCCCGGAACGCGACACGGAGCCCCGGCGTCTTTCTCGCCGCAGGATGCAACCCGCCACCCGGTGGCGGGGAACGCGTTCTGACCCGCTCCGGCTCCGACCTGGCTCCATCCGGAACCACCGGGATCCCCCGGTACCGGCCCGGCCCGCGCCCCGCTCCGAGGGGACCGGCACCCACCGGCCCGGTACGCGCTGATACGCACGGTGAAGAGTTCTGCACATGGTGTGATGTGGATTCGGCGTTCAATGGAAAGGAACGAGCGCTCATGCGCGAGATCCTCGGAAGGCGACGCAGGCTCCGGTTCCGACGCAAGCAGAGGACTGCCCGGCTCGACGCGGCGGTCGCCTTTGCGGTCGAGTGGAACTGGCCCGTCCTGCCGGGCGCGGGCCTGAGAGCGACGACCCGTACGGCCACCGGAGCGGCTTGCTCCTGCCCCGACCCCGGGTGCGCGGTGCCGGGCGCGCACCCCTACGACCCCGGATTGCTCGCGGCCACCACGGACGAACGCATGATCCGCTGGTGGTGGACCCGGCGGCCGGACGCCCCGGTGGTCCTTGCCACGGGGGGCGGTGCGCCCTGCGCGATCAGCCTCCCCGCGGTTGCCGGGGCACGGGCGCTCGCCGCGCTCGACGCGACCGGCATGCGACTCGGCCCGGTGGTGGCGACCCCGACCCGTTGGTCGATCCTCGTGGCCCCGTACGGCTTGGAACAGCTGGGCGAGCTGCTGTACGCGAAGGACAGCGTGCCCAGCTCGCTCCGGTTCCACGGCGAGGGCGGCTATCTGTTGCTTCCGCCCTCGGTCGCGGGGACCGGACAGGTGCGCTGGGAGCGGGCCCCGCTCGCGGGCTCCGCCCGGCCGTGGCTGCCCGACGTCGAGGCGGTGGTCGACGCCCTGGTCGAGGCGAGCACCAGCGCACCGGGCGGCGGGAGCCGACTGGCCTACTGAGCCGGCTGGCGGACGGCACGGCCCCGGGGCACTCCTTGCCGGCGGGGCGTGCGCGCCGGGCGGGGCGCTTGCTCCCACGGGCGGGGCGCTTGCTCCCCACGGGCGGGACGTTCACCCGAACGGGTCCGTCCTGGTGCGACTTCTGCGGGAAACGGGCGCACGGCCGAGTGGGTGCCCGGGTCCCGCCGCTATGTTCACTCCACCGTCCAGATCTCCGCATCGCCGACCGAGCAGGAGCAGGTGGGTCCCATGAGCCCGGTGAACCTCCGCGTGATCGGGCTCGGGGCCGCCGTCACGGCCGCCGTCCTGCTGCCCCTCGTGGCGATGGCGGGATCGGCGGGAGATCCCGCACGGCCGGCCGGTGCGGGTGCTGCGGACGACGCGAAGGCCGGGGACCTGCTGACGGGGCTCGGACTGGCGCCCCGCACGACGGCGGCCACCGCCCCTGCCCCGCCCTCCGCCGCCCCGGCGTCCGCGTCCGGCCCCGCGCCGGAGCGCGTGACGCGCTGCGGGCCCGAACTCGTCTCCCCCGAGGGTGCCGAGGCGCAGACCTGCGTTCTCGCCGAGGGGCCGGACGTCTGGGCGCGGACGTACTACCGCAACGTCACGGGACAGCGGCTCGACGCGTTTCTGACCCTCATGGGGCCCGGCGGGCGGACCGTGCGGGCCGGTTGTTCGGTTCCGGCGCAGGACGAACCGGGGACCTGCGAAACGCCGCGGGAGCGCGCGAGGGGTGCGATCGCGTCCTATGTCGCGGTCGCGGAATTCGCGGGTGCCGGCGAAGGGAGCAGTACTCCGCTGCTGCTCCGTGCGGGGAGCAACAGGGTTGACGGCACAGGAAGTTGAGCGTCGAACACTTCGGCGTGACCGGAAGCGGACATGGAAAGGCCCGGTCGCTGGCGACGGGGGATGCACCAGCGACCGGGCTTCCAGAACGGTAACAAGAGATCTGCTGTTCGCAAATTCGATCTCGGTTATTCGGACAGGGATTTACCCGTCCGAAGACCAGGTTGTGGTGGAAGTCACCGACTGGTTGGTCTGTCAGTGACCAATACCACCTGGGGTATCAGCTGAGAGTCACCTGACGGTTCGTGAGGCCACCGCGGGCCCGACGCTCCTCCGCGGTCAGCGGAGCCTCCGAGGCGAGCGCCTCGACGAGCCGCTCGGCGAACTCCGCGGCCGGCTTCTCGCAGTCCTCGGCGGTCATCGACGACGGCAGGTCCCACACCGGCACCATCAGGCCGTGGGCGCGGAACGATCCGACGAGCCGGGTCTCCGGGCCGAGCGAGGTGCCGCCGGCGGCCTGGAGGCGGGCCAGGGCGTCCAGCAGCTTCTCCTCCGGGTGCGGCATGACCCACCGCAGGTGGTTCTTGTCCGGAACCTCGCACCAGTACGCGGAGTCGACACCGGTCAGCTTCGCGGTCGGGATGGCGGCGGCGTTGGCCCGTTCCAGGGAGGCGGCGACCTCCGGGTCCGCACCGTCCGTGGACTGCGGAATCCAGAACTCGAAGCCCGAGTGGACCTCGGGCTCGAAGGGGGCGTCCGCGTCGAGCAGCTCCTGCAGCCGCGGCCCTTCGGCCGACACGCGGCGCGCGGGGACCGGGGTGCCCGGCTCCACGGCGAGGGCGCGCTGCAGGGTGTCGGCGAGGTCGCGCGCCAGGTCGCCGGAGGTGGAGTCGTTCTGCAGGGCGAGCAGGACCGAGCCGTCATCGCGACGGAGCGCCGGCCAGGCCATCGGCAGTACGGTCGCGAGGGTCACCGACGGCACGCCCTCGGGCAGCCCGCCCTTCAAGGCGAGCGGCACGGTCGCGGCGGGCACCAGCTCCCGCAGCGCGACCCAGTCGCACTCCCCCGGCAGACCCTCGAAGGGGCGCTGGACGAGCTCGGTCACGGCGTGCGAGGCCGCACGGCCGTGGCAGGCCTTGTAGCGGCGACCCGAACCGCACGGGCACGGCTCCCGGGCGCCGACGACCGGGATCTCCCCGCTCGTGACCTGTGCCTGGCCGGTCTTGCCGGCCTTCGTCTGGGGGCGCTTCTTGGCCATGGTGTGGCTTTCTCCCGATCGCGGCTGTGCGGTGCTGTATCGGGCGCGAGCCTAGTCGTACCCGCCGCCGACGCCCCTCAGGCGGGGCGGCGCGGCAACGCCGGCGGACGGGGCCGGGAGGCGGTGTTCCCGCCTCCGCGATCACCCACCGGCTGCGCCGGCCGCGTGCCGCCGCCCGCCCGCTCCGCCGATCAGCCCAGATCCTCGTACGCGTCCAGGAAGTCGAAGCCCGAGCCGCCGCCGACGCGCGCCGCGAAGTCCTCGCGGCGGTGTCCCGCGGTGACCACGGCCCAGACGGTGACCTCACCGGTCGCACCGTCCCGCACGCCCCAGTCCTGGGAGAGCGCACTGATGATGTTCAGCCCGCGGCCGCCCCGTGCGGTGACCGAGGGCGTCGATGGAACGGGCCGTGTCGGACCACCCCCGTCGGTCACCTCGACCCGCAGGCCGCCCGCCGGGTCGACCTGCCAGGCCGCCCGCACGTCCCCTTCGCCCCGCTCCGCCCGGCCCAGCGGCCTGCCGTAACGGCAGGCATTGCTGAGCAGCTCGGAGAGGATCAGCACCGCGTCGTCGACGACCGATTCGGGCACTCCGCTGCGATACAGCTCAGCCCGCATCCGGTGTCGTGCCTCGCCCACGCCCGCAGGACCATGGGGTACGGCCATGCTCGACGACGTGGGCACCTCCTGTGCCACCACCAACGTCACCCCCGAGACCTCCTTTGCCCCACGCCACCGTGTGAATGCCCCCTTGGACTGGACCGGAAACCGGCCAATCCGCAGGGGATGCGGCACTCGTGACGATCGCGTACGTCCGGAACGCGCCGGTGCACTCCTCGTAGGGGCTGTTGCCCCTTGTGACAGGAGGGAAACGGGTGGCTGGAGAGGTGGTGCTTCAGTCAGCCGCGACCCAACTGGGCGAGCACCTGCTTCGGACGGTTGGTGATGATCGCGTCCACGCCCAGGCGCTCGCAGAGCTCGACGTCCTCGGGCTCGTCCACCGTCCAGACGTGGACCTGGTGACCCGCCTTCTGGAGCCGCAGGATCACGGCGGGATGGTGCCGGAGGATCCGGACCGACGGGCCCGCGATGCGCGCGCCCGCGGGGAGGCGACCGTCACGCAGCCGGGGCGAGACGAACTGGGAGAGCGAGACGGTCGGCAGCGTCGGCGCGGCGGCGGCGATCCGGTGCAGGGAACGCGCCGAGAAGCTCATGATCCGCACGGGGGACTCGGACGGGTCCGCCGGTTCGTGGAGGCCGAACTTCTTGAGGAGCTGCAGCAGGCGTTCCTCGACCTGCCCCGCCCACCGGGTGGGGTGCTTGGTCTCGATGGCCAGCTCGATCCGGCGACCGGCGTCGGCGACCAGCGAGAGGAGCTGCTCCAGGGTGAGGACGGAGGTGTACCCGGGATCCCCCCAGTCGGGGATCTCGCCGGACTCGTCGCGGCCCTTCCACGTGCCGAAGTCGAGTGCGGCGAGATCGGCCAGTTCGAGCGCGGACACGGCACCACGGCCGTTCGAGGTGCGGTCGACGCGCCGGTCGTGGACGCAGACGAGGTGGCCGTCGGCGGTGAGCCGTACGTCGCACTCCAGGGCGTCGGCCCCGTCCTCGATGGCCTTCACATAAGCGGCCAGGGTGTGTTCCGGTGCGTCCTCGGACGCGCCGCGGTGGGCGACGACCTGGAGGGGGACGCGGTTCAGGTGCTGCCGTGCGTGGGTCACCGCGTCATGGTGCCATTGGCGCGGCGGTGGGAACACCCCGGAGGGTGTCCCTTCTGTCCCCATGTAAAGGTCGGGGGTCGGATGCACAGGTCCGCCTTACAGTGGCCTGACGTCCTCTGGGAAAAGCTGGAACAGCACCCTGGAGCCACAGAGGCACCACCACCCGTGCAGTGAACGAGCAGTGAACGAGGAGAGCGAGCTGTGAGCACCGAGAACGAGGGCAGGCCGGACCCGGCTGCCGCGTCCGCCCCTCCGACGCCTCCCGTCCCCCCGTCGTCGCCCCGACCGGTGGAGGAGGAAGCCGAGCAGACGGCCGTACTGCCGGTCGAACCACAGGCACCGGCCCGGACCCCGGCCCCCGAGCCGGCCCCCACTCCGGCCCCCGAGCCGGTTGCTACCCCGGCCCCCGAGCCGGTTGCTACCCCGGCCCCCGAGCCGGTCGTCGCCGGGGCGGCGGCTCCCCCCGTCGCTCCGGCGGCCCCTCCCGCCGGTGGTTGGCCGCCCCCGCCCCCGCCGCCCGCACCGGCCTGGGGCGCCCCCCAGCCCCCCGCGGCGCCGCGCAAGCGGACCGGCGGCCTCGTGGCGGCCGTCCTGATCGCCTCGCTCGTCGCCGGCGGCGTCGGCGGCGGCATCGGCTACTGGGCGGCCGAGCGCGGCGACAACGGGTTCAGCTCGACCACGGTGTCCTCGGGTCAAACCCCGACCTCCTTCAAGCGCGAGCCGGGAACGGTCGCGGCGGTCGCGGCGAAGGCGCTGCCGAGCGTGGTCACCATCCAGGCGAAGTCCGGCGCCCGAGACGGCGAGGGCGGCACCGGCACGGGCTTCGTCTACGACCAAGAGGGCCACATCGTCACCAACAACCACGTGGTGGCCTCCGCGGCGGACGGCGGCACGCTCTCCGTGACGTTCTCGGACGGCAAGACGTACGACGCCGAGGTCGTCGGCCGGGCCCAGGGCTACGACGTGGCCGTCCTGAAGCTGAAGGACGCCCCGAAGGGCCTGAAGCCGCTGCCGCTCGGCGACTCCGACAAGGTGGCGGTCGGAGACCCGACGATCGCGATCGGCGCGCCCTTCGGCCTCTCCAACACGGTGACGACGGGCATCGTCAGCGCCAAGAACCGCCCGGTCGCCTCGGGCGACGGCTCCGGCGGCAGCAGCTCGTACATGAGCGCGCTCCAGACGGACGCCTCGATCAACCCGGGCAACTCCGGCGGGCCGCTGCTCGACGCGAGCGGCGCGGTCATCGGCATCAACTCGGCGATCCAGTCGACCAGCGGCGGCTTCGGCCAGACCCAGGCCGGCTCGATCGGCCTCGGCTTCGCGATCCCGGTCAACCAGGCGAAGAACGTCGCCCAGCAGCTGATCAAGACCGGCAAGCCGGTCTACCCGGTGATCGGTGCCACCGTGACCATGAACGAGCGGGGCGAGGGCGCCGTGATCGCCGAGCGGGGTGCCGGTGGCACGCCCTCGGTCACCCCCGACGGCCCGGCGGCGAAGGCCGGGCTCAAGGCCGGTGACGTGATCACGGGCTTCGACGACCGCCAGATCGACAGCGGCCCGACGCTCATCAGCGAGATCTGGACCCACCAGCCGGGTGACTCGGTGAAGATCACCTACGAACGCGACGGCAAGACCGCCACCGCCACCGTGGTCCTGGGCGAGCGCACCGGGGACAGCTGACCGGCTCGGGGAAGCGCGCCGGAGACCTTCCGCGTCCGTCCCCGTAGACACGCCGACCGAGCCCCTGCACCCGGTGCAGGGGCTCGGATCCGCACCCGTCAGTCCTTAGGGGAGTCGTTTCTTCTCGGGGTAGTACGCATAGGCGTAGAAGCCCTTCTCGGGGCCGGTGGCGGCAATGGAGAAGTCGAGGGGGCCGGGCCGGGACGCGTCGAGGATCCGCTGGAAGACGGAGCCGTCACACACCTGGGTGCCCGCGGCCGACGGCACCTCCTCGCCCGCGACGGTGAACCGCAGCGCCACCGTGGTGCCTCCCGTGCAGGTGAACGCGAACGTCACGCTCAGCACGTCGTCCGGCATGGCGGGATGCATGTTGCCGAACTGTCGTTGCACCTGGCCGGCCCCGCCACCGAGGGGTTCCATGCCGACGAAGGCCCCCTCCAGCACCGACTTCGCGGCTTCGACACCGCTCGTGTCCGGCGTCGCCGCCGGGGCCGACCCCGTTGCGCTCGGGCTGCGTGACGCAGACGGCGGAGGCCCGGACTCCTCGTCCGCGCCGCACGCCGCCGCGCCGAGCAGCGCGGTGACGGAGAGGGCGGCGGAAAGGCTCCGTACGGCCTTGCCGCCCATATGTGTGGTCTGCTTCATGGGTCCCCGTTTTCTTCCCGTTCTTCATTTCTCTTGGTGCTTCTTCATGGGCTGTGACGGCTCCTGGTCGGGGAGTCGACGCCCGTCACCCCGAGCGGTGCGAACGAGAAGGCTCGGGATGACCTGCTGGTGCCGTTCCTACCGCGCTACGACCGAGGGGCACAATCGACGGGTGGCGCAGATCGTGCAGGACCACTGAAACCGGCTTCACCAACCGAGAGTTGATGCAGGGGAAGCTCAAGACGCGGAGAGCGCGGCGTTCTTCTGCACTCCGGGACCCGGGAAGGGCTCGGCCGTCCGGAACTTCACGCCCGTCGGACCGGCGGTGGGGACGAAGCCGCTTCCACCCCACCGGCCTGGCGGCGGACCTGAGGGAACGGGTCAGCGGTGCCCCCCCGTACAACCGGGCCGGATCTCCTGACGCCGAGGCCGCCCCACCCCACAAGGGACTCGCGAGGGCCGCCTCCGCGGTCCGCTTCGAGGCCTCGTGGTCCACCTGTGGTCAGACTTCCGTGCGCGGGGCGCGCAACCGGTAGGCTGTTGCCCGCCCCGTCGCAGGTGAGCCGGGGCGCGGGTGGGTTGCCCGAGCGGCCTAAGGGAACGGTCTTGAAAACCGTCGTGGCGCGAGTCACCGTGGGTTCAAATCCCACACCCACCGCGGTGGGTCAGCCGATGTGCTGATCAGAAGGGGTGTCCCGACCAAGGGCACCCCTTCGTCGTGGGGTCCTGTCTCACCCTGGCTCGCCCGCGGACCACCTTGGATCATGCTCAGTGACCTGGCTCGTGTGGCGCCCGCAGCGCCCGTTGCTGCCAGGGGAATGGGTGCCGTGGTGCGGTGCTGGCGGTCAGGCGACGTCCGTGGCTGGTGCCACCGATGACTCCCTTAGAGCCCTGTGTAGTTACGCAAGAGCTGTATGGGCGAAGCCGAGGGAGGTGAGTCCTTCGGCCTGGCACAGCCGGTCGGAGGGGCCGTCGACCTCGGTCTGGAGGAGTTGGTAGGCGGCGCCGTGGGATTGCCCCCAATGCATCGCGGCCCGCCACAGGACCCGGCCGAGGCCCTGGCCTCGGGCCTCGGGCAGGACGGCGAAGTACTGGGGCATGAGCTGGGGGCGACCGATGGCGTCGGGGCATACGTCCATGGGGCCGATCGCACCCACGATGCGGTCCTCGACGGCTGTGGTGAGCACTGGGCCGCACCGGCCGGCCTGCATCTGGGTGTGGAGGAAGGCCAGGCCGTCGGTGGCCATTGCCTCGGCGAACGGCGCGAAGGTCTCCTGCACGGCGGTCGGCCAGTCGGTGACGGAGCGGACCGGGCCATCGGGTGCGGGGCAGGGGGCGGTGGTGAAGTCCTTCAGCTGGATGCGGGTGCCGCGCGGGCGTGTGGTCTCGGGGGCGAGGGGGCGTACGACCCGGGCGTTGACCGTGTCGTGCCTCGCGGCGAGCTTGGCGGCCAGTTCGGCGGCCTCGTCCACGACGGTGTCGCGGAGCCCGTAGGCGAAGACCTTCACAGAGCCGTGTCCGCGCCGGGTCAGGGTGGGGATGAGGGTGTGCTCGGGCTGGTGGACCACGTCCTCGCGGAGGATTTTCTCGTCCTTCTCGCCGCCCCAGCGCCGGTCCTTGTCGTAGGGCAGGAACTCCCCGGTTTCGGCCGCTCGCAGTGTGTCCTCGAAGAGGCCGACGGTCAGGGCGTCGGGATGGACGGGACCGAGAGTGGGCACGATCGGCGCGGTCAGTTGGGGCCGGAGCCAGTCCCAGCGGAAGAACATGTGCGGCACCCTAGCGGTGGGCCGGTCAGGGCTCAGGCCCCGACGCGAGTGCGCCGGAGCCTGAGTGGAGTTGACCGGATCGTGTCGGTCAGTGGGGGTTGTCGTCCCCGGCGTCGCAGGAGCACTCCGCGCTCTCCACGATCACGTCGAGGTCCTGGACGGCGCTGATCGACGCGGTCGCGACGGGCGGGGCGGCGCGGCGGGCCGAGGCCGGCGGGCCGGGGAGGATGGTCACCGGTACGGGCGGGGTCATGAGGCGTGCTCCTTGTCTCCGTGCTGGCAGTAGCTGTGCAGCGGCGCCTTCGCCTCCTGGTAGTGCTTGGCCAGGGGGCGGCAGACCCGGCAGGTGCCGGACAGGGCGCAGCCCTCGCACCCACCGGTGCGAAGCATGAGGCGGTCGGCGATGGCGCCGAGCCGGGTGAGGCCGTCGATGCCTTCGGCCATGAGGTCGATCTGGTCGTCGCGGCCGACCTTGCAGATCGAGACCTTGGCGTGCGGGTCGGCGTGGAAGAAGGTGTGTCCCGCGTTGCAGCCTGCGAACGGCTTGCGCTGCCGCAGGTGGGCGGCGGACTGGGCGAGCAGCGGCTCGCCACCGCCGTAGATCGTGGGCGTCATGTTCGTGTACGCGTGGTTTTCGACGTTCCACTCGTCGGCGAGGGCGGCCATCTCGTCGGCCTCGGAGGCGTTGTCCTCGGTCACCACGACGTTGATACGCAGCGGCAGGCCCGCCTCGCGTGCGGCGTCCATGCCGCGCCGGAACGCCTTCCACGCCCCGCGGCGCTGGGTGAGCGTGTCGAAGGATTCCTCGCTCGCCCCGTACATGCTGGCCACCAGCCGGTAGGGCGGGCAGTCGCGGAAGAGCTTGAGGAGGTCGGGCCGCCAGAGCAGTGAGCCGTTGGTGGAGATGGTGAGCATCATCCCGGCCTGCCAGGCGTACCGGTAGGCGCCCTGGAAGTCCGGGTCCATGGCGGGCTCACCGCCGGTGATCTGGAGCCAGAGGACGCAGGCCTCGCGCATGATGTCCAGCAGTCGCACCTTGTCTTCCCAGCCGAGTCCGGAGAAGGGGCGCTCGCCGAGGTAGCAGTGCTTGCAGCCGAAGTTGCAGCCGAGGTTGATCTCCCAGGAAGCCCGGCAGTAGCCGTACGGGGACGGCTCACGCACGAGCACGGTGCCCTGCACGAGTTGGCCGCCCAGGTCCAGGCCCCACACGTCGGCGGCGGTCTGCACCGCCCAGGCGGGAAGCGACTCACCGTCGGCGGCGGCCTGGCGCAGGCCCTCGAAGTGGTCGGCGGAGATGCGGGCGCCGGCCCGTGCTCCCGGCTTGAGGAGAAGGTGTCCGTCGAGGAACGGGGAGGCGATTAGAGCGTGGGCCATCGGTGGCCCTCCTTCCGGATCACGGGGCGGGACAGCACACGGGACTCCTGGCGGCCGGCGCGGCAGTGGATCTCGCCAAGCCCGTTGCAGGTGCCGCAGGTCTTGCCAGACGAATTGGCTCCGCTGCCACCGCAGTTCCCGCACTGTTCGTTGCGAGGTGAGCGAGGGCGCCGGGTCTTGTGCGGGCTCGCGATCAGTTGGTGCACGAGACCTCCTCCAGGGCGTCTTCCCAGGTGTGCTGCTTGGCGTGGTCGGCGAACAGACAGCAGCCCTCACCGTCAGGACCCGGGGCGGCCACCGGGCAGTCCGGCAGTACGACAAGTTCCGGCTCGTCCGCCCGGTGCCAGCGGAGCCACAGCGCGGTCCCGTATGCGCCGGCGTCGGTGAGGAGACCGAAGTGCTCACCTTCGTCGTGCGCGGACAGCTGGCACTGCACCGCCCTGTCGACGTACGGGGCGGCCGACTTCTCCCGCGCTTCCCGTGCCAGGTCGAGGGGCACCCTGCGCCAGTGCACGCACCGCATCACGACACCATCCGGAAGGATGCGACGGCGTTCCGGGCCTGCTGCGAGCACCGGGGACAGACGCACGGCGGGTAGCGGCCCGGGTTCTCCGGGACCGTCGGGTCCTCGCCCACGCGTACCTCCGTGAGAGGCCCCCATGTCTGGCCGGAGTCGCGGGAGACCCGCAACGTCATCCGTACGTCGTCCTGTCCGTTCGCCATGGCCAGGAGCATCGCGATCCGCATGCCCGGCCAGAAAGGCCAGGCGGATTACCCAACTTGGGTAACATCACCCTCGGTTGACCAAGTGCAGCGATCCGTAGTCCTCATGCCGGAGCGTGCCCGATGCCCGAGCCATCTCGCTCGAAGGAACTCCCGGTCAGCCTGCTCACGGACCCGGTGATGATCGAGGCATGCCAGGCCAGAGACTTCGGCCGCATCTTCCAACTGGTCAGGGCACGAGCAGGCATCTACCCGTCGATGATCGCGCGCCGCTGCGACCTGACCCCGAGCCGCGTGGGCGAGGTGATCGCCGGACGGCGGCAGTTGCTGCACATGGACGTGATCGAACGGATCTCGGACGGACTGCGCATCCCCGGACACATGCTCGGTCTTGCCCGACGCTCCTGGGAGACGCCGCCCAGCCTGACGGTCACGCCCCGCGAACCGGCCGAGGTGCCGGCCCCCTCAGCCGTCGAGCCGCTGGTCGCCGGACTGCCGGGGGCGGACGTCGACAGCATCCTCGCCCTGGCGGCCGAGCGGGATCTCAGCGCGTCGACGCTGGACGCGCTGCATTCGTCGATCGCGGACTACTGGCGCCGGGACGACGAGCACGGCGGCGAGACCTTACGGCCGGCGGTCGTCGGCCAGCTCCGCTACGTCGTCGATCTCCTCAAGGAGCAGCGGCCGGCTCCTCTACGGGACGGCCTGCACAGCATCGCGGCCGAACTGGCCCGGCTCACCGGATGGACCTACTTCGACGCCCGCCAGTACCACCAGGCACGCGCCTACTTCACCGAATCCCTCGGCCTGGCCAAGGCCATCGACGACCGCCAGTTCATGGCCAACGTCCTTGCCTGCATGAGTCTCCAGGCCACCTACCAGGACAAGCCCGGCGACGCCCTCGCACTCGTCACGGCCGCCCAGGACCAGGCTCGAACGGCCGCGGGGACGACACCGCGCGTACTGGCCATGCTCGCGATGCGCGAAGCCTTCGCCCACGCCACCTTGGGCAACCACGGCGCGACCCACACCGCGATCTCGGAAGCCCACACCCACTTCGGACGGATCAGTACCGGTGATCCGGACCCGGCCTGGGTCGCCTACTTCGACGAGCCGAAGCTGATCGTGGACACCGGGATTGCGCACGGCCGCCTGGGCGAAGCCGCCCTGGCCGAACCCCTCATCGCGGACGCCCTCCGTCGCGAACACGTATCGAATCACCGGGGCCGCGCCTTCCACGCCTTCTGGCTCGCCCGCACCCAGCTCCAGCGCGGCAAACTCGACGAGGCGTGCCACACGGCCATGGATGCTCTGGCCCCAGCGGCGGCCGTCAGCTCGCAACGAGTCGCCGGCCACCTCCGGGAGTTCTACGAGCAGCTGGAGCCCTTCCGCCGGGAACCGGCCGCGGTGGCATTCGAGGCCCGACTCCGGGAGATACTGCCCCGCCAGATCAGCGGATCGCCTCGTCCATGAGGACGTAGAGCAGCCCGACCAGGGAGCCACTGCTGACGATCTCGCGGCGGTCGATCATGCCCCGCACGTCGGCCAGCGGGATCCACTCGATCCGGTCCGACTCGTTCTTCTCGGTCGGCGGACCCTCGTACGTCGCCCCGTCCGCCCGGAAGATGTGGTGCTGCGAGTCGGTGATGCCGTTGGCCGGCTCGGCGTAGATCAGCGGCTTGATCGGGCCGGGCCGCCAGCCTGTCTCTTCCAGCACCTCACGGGCAGCCGCGTCGGCCGGCGTCTCGCCCTCCTCGACCAGACCCATGGGCAGCTCCCACGCCCAGGCGTCCGTGATGAAGCGGTGCCGCCACATCATCAGCACCTCGCGCCGCTCGTTGATGACGGCGGCCACGGCCAGGTGCCGGAGCTTGACGACGTGGTGCTCCCAGCGGTTCCCGTCCGGCGTCTCGACGTCGGTGAGCCACAGGTTCACCCAGCTGTTCTCGTAGATCGGACGTTCCCCGTGGATCTTCCACTGCATCGCTGCGGCTCCTCTCGATCGGCCTTCAGCATCGCAGAGAGAGGGATGGCCAGGGCGGGGTTCGGCCAGGAGTCATGTCAGGGTGACGAATAGGGGGTGATGCCAGTGGCCGCTGTTAGCGTCCGGCCGTTCTGGAAGAGCGGTGGGGAGGGGCCGGTACATGGGCGCGTCGGGGTGGGACTACTCGGTGCCGTATCAGGAGGATCTCGTCGGGGCGTTCGACGCGCTGCGGCGGAGCGTCTTCGAGGAGCGGGAGTACTACTGGGTTTCCGGCGCTGACTGAAGGCCGGAGAAGGAACGGCTGCCGTGGCCCGGGACCGAGGAGGAGCTGTGGGCTGATGAGTTCGCCCAGGAAGCCGGGACTCACTCGATCCTCGACATCTTCCGGATCATCGGACCGGACGAGGAGCCGGATTACTCCACGATGAAGCAGGTGACCGAGGACGAGGCGCTGCGTGTCCTGGACACGCGGAAGCTCACCCGGGCGCACGTGCCGAGGTTCGAGGAGTTCGACCACTGGCGTTGGTACGGGCGGTGCGCCGTGCTCCATGACGACCAGGGGGAGCCGCAGGAGATCTACTTCTGGGGCTTCTCCGGCGACTGAGCCGACCCGGTGGACCAGGTGTGGACCGCCGACGGCGGCGATGGACCCGGAGGGCGGGGGACGAGCAGGTCAGGCACGGGGGAGCGGCTTCCCACAGCACTCTCTTGGAAACCGTCGTGGCGCGAGTCACCGTGGGTTCAAATCCCACACCCACCGCAGATAGAAGGCCCCTGACCAGCAGTGACGGTCAGGGGTCGTCGTCTTGTCCGGCGATCGTGGCCACCCGGTGCTCCCCGTTTTCCCCTCCCCACCGGGCACGCAGGGAGGCACGAGAGGCGTTGCTTTCCGGAGCGGCCCCCAAGGGACACCGCTCATGCGGACAGGACCTGAGGGGACCCGTGGGGCGGACGGCTCCGTACCGGACGGGCTGTCTGACCGTCCGAGGTCAGTCGACGCCTGACGGGTGGCTTCACCGGTGACGGCACGGGGACCGCTGCAGGGTTGGGTCTGTCGGCCGCAGGCCGTTGCTCAGCGGGGAGGACCCGGCCGGGGCAGCCGATCGACTGCCGTAGCCTTCCGCCATGGCGAACTGGCGGCGGTCTCTGGCCGATGGATTCTGGGCCCTGGACCGGCTCCTGGGCGGGCAGCGGCGTCCGACGAGGTTCCAGAAGTGGGCGGCTCGACACCCGGTCCGCGCCGGCCTCTGTCTCGCCGTGCCCTTCTTCCTCTTCATGGTGCTGCTGTCGCACGAGGAGCCGGGGGTTCCCCTGTTCGCTGTGGCCTTCGGGTTGCTCATCTGGCTCGGCTTCGGTCTCACGGCCTTTTCGGAGCGGCTCAGGCAGCGTCGGCTCAAGCGGCTGGGAGTGTGGAACGGATCGTGAGGGGGCCGAGCCCCTCAAGGAGCAGTGCGGAGGGCGGGCCCCGAAATCCGTGGCCCGCCCTCCGTGTTCGCTCCGTCTCGCCCCGGGGCACCTCCCCGGTGCGGTCGCTCGGGTCTCAGAAGCGTTCTCGGGCAGCCGGGTTGTTCAGGCAGAGGGCGATGTTCCGGACCGCGGCGGTGAGTTCCTCGATGACCCTGGCCGCTTGCTCCGCGTTGTGGAAGGCCGGGCGCTCCGCCAGGGCCAGGCCCAGTTCCCGGGCGGACCGCAGGGCGGGCTCCACGCCCATGGCGGAGGGGTCGGTGGGCGCGGATGCGGGGGGCTCGGTGACAGCGGGGGGCTCCGGGGCCACCGGCTCCGCCGGGGGTGCGCCGGGGGTGGTGGGCGCCGGTCGGTACGCCGGGACGGCAGGCGCCTGGGTGGCCGTCGGCGCAGTGCTTCCCGCGCCCTCCCGGTGCCCGGGGAACAACGGGGGCGGGAGGGGGCCGAAGTCTCCGGTCATGGGGGCGCATTCCTTCTCCGACTGCGCCGGGGACGGCACCGCATGCACGGGGCCGGGGTCCGGGGAGGAGGCCCGGGAGTGGTGCGGGGGCACCTCCTGGGCCTGTCGCGTCCGGGGGACCACGAAGTGTTCGAAGCCCGGGAACGCGGAAGTGGCGGGGGGCGTGGCGGAACGCGGGTTGTACTCGGTCTGCCACTGCATGCGGTAGCGGTCGACCTGGTCGGCGCAGGAGGCCCGGGCGTGGAAGACCGCCGTGTCCTCCCCGAGGTCCGGGTACCAGAGGTTGGGGCCGGGGAAACGAACGGTCCGCACCCGCGGCTTGATCGGCTCGGCGCACCCCATGCAGCAGTCCTCGGGCACGATGAGCGAGATGCCGCCGTTCTGCTCCGGCCAGCGGGGGCCGCCTTCCCAGCGGTACTCCCCGTGGCGGCAGGGCGGCAGCTCGCCGCACGCGCGGCAGACGGCGTGGTGCTCGGGCAGGACCTGCCAGTCGTGGCTGGCGGGGGCGCACCAGTGCTTCGGGGCGGAGCGGGGCAGGTTCTCGTTGCGCAGCACGAGGACCACCGGGCGCTTGTAGAAGTCGCCCCGTTCGGGGGCCTGGTTGACCGGTTGGTTGTTGGCCCGGCGCAGTTCGTTGGCGTGCCACCACAGTTCCACGTGGTCGCGCCATGCCTTCTCGAAGGAATCCGGCCACCGGTCGCCCGGGTAGCCGCTGATGTCCAAGATGCGCCACGCCTGCCGGTCGAGTACCACGATGGAGCCGGCTCGCAGTTGCATGTGCGTTCCGTCGTCCCCCTCGCTCGGCCAGTCGTGCCGGCCGATACGGGTGGGCTGGTCTGGGAGCCACCTGCGAACCTGCATGTCATGCTCCTCGGCAAGGAAACTTCATCATTCCAACGGGGCAGTTGGCAACATTCTGAACAATCAGGACGTTTGGGTCAGGGTAGACACGCGCACGCCGGTGATCGAAGGTGACCGGAAGCGCGTTCCGTGTCACCTTTCTCTTTCCTTTGCATCGCCGCTGCCAGGCATTTTGGCTCCCGGGCGGTGAGGTGCCCCGGTCCTCCGCTCATGCGTGGACAGCTGCTTCGTATCCCCGTGACCGAGCCCCGACACTCACCCAGACGTGTGATGTCGCGCTGAGGGGCGTCACCCCGTACGTGTACATCACTTCGGGCGTCCGTTGTCGAATGCCCCGCCGCGGCGCGCCGATGCGGCCGGAAAGTGGTATCGGAACGCGTGCGGGGACACCGTGCGGTCCGGGAGGGACGGTCCGGGGGGCCCTCGACACACGTCTTCTTCCCGGCCAACGGATGCCGTGGGCAGTGCGGTTCGCACGCCTTGTCTCCCGGTCGTGCTTCGGGCGCCGGGGGAGGGGCGGTCCTGCGGTTGCGCACGGTGGTCGCGCCGTGGTGCGGCCCGGGGCGTTGCGGATGCGGTTCTCGGGGGCCGCCGTGATGCTGGAGGGGCCGGAACAGCGTCGAGGAGGGTCAGGATGTCCATGTTCGACAAGCTCAAGGGGATGCTGAAGGGTCACGAGGACCAGGCCTCCCAGGGCATCGACAAGGCGGGTGACATGGTCGACGAGAAGACCCAGGGCAAGTACGCGGGTCAGGTCGACACGGCGCAGGAGAAGCTCAAGCAGCAGTTGGGCGATCCCGGTCAGGGGCAGGGTTCGCCGCCGCAGCAGTAGCGGGGGTGCGCCGCTCGTGAGGGGTGCCCCGGGAGTCCGTCCCGGGGCACCCCTGCCCCGTTTTCCGGTTGGCGGGCCGGGGCGGATCGGCTTGACTCCGGTGAGTCGGAGGAAAGGAGCCCTTCCCGTGGTGCGCATCGTGCTCGTCCAGGGAGACATCACCACCGAGGCCGTGGACGCGGTGGTCAACGCCGCGAACTCCTCCCTCCTCGGAGGGGGTGGGGTCGACGGGGCCATCCACCGGAAGGGCGGGCCGGAGATCCTGGCCGCCTGCCAGGACCTGCGCCGGTCCCATTACGGCAAGGGGCTGCCCACCGGGCGGGCCGTGGCGACCACGGCGGGACGGCTGCCGGCACGACACGTGATCCACACGGTCGGCCCGGTCTGGTCGCGGGACGAGGACCGGTCGGAGCTGCTGGCCTCCTGCTATCGCGAAGCCCTGCGGGTCGCCGATGAGTTGGGGGACCGCACGGTTGCGTTTCCGGCGATCTCCACCGGTGTCTACGGCTGGCCGATGGCCGATGGCGCGCGGATCGCCGTGGAGACGGTGCGGACGGCCCGGACCGAGGTCGAGGAGGTGCGGTTCGTGCTCTTCGACGCGGCTGCGCACGGGGCTTTCGAGGCTGCCGTGGGATCCGCCCCGTAGCCCGTGGCCCCCCACCCTTCCGCGTGGTCGAATTCCCTTTCTTCTCCTGGGGGTGCGTTCGGCTCCTCGGCAGCGGGGACTCGCCGGTGTGGCCTTTGGGCGAGGGGCGTCGGTGCGGGATCTGCCGGAACGCTTCCTCCCTTGCGGCACACCGGTTGCGCAGGCGCCGGTGCCCTTCCGGCCGGCTGAGCTGGCACTTCCTTCGACTTGCCGGGGTTTATCTGCTTGTCCTCACGCTTGCGAGGGAATCAGGCACTCCGGTCTGGTTCGCAGGGGATTCGGTGGGCAACTCTGATGGCGCGACGTCGAGCACGAAGACCCAAGGCGGTCGGCCAACTGCCTTGGAGGGAAGCGCACTTCGGAAGATTCCGCAGCGCTGCTCCCTGATGCGGTTCCCAGAGCAGTTCCGTGCACCAGCAATGACTTTCAGTTCCCGGAGGAACAGACATGGCAAGCATCCGTACCGCCCGCACCCTCGCCGTCGTCGCCGCCCTGCCCCTCGCCGCCGCGCTCTTCACCGGGGTGGCCCAGGCCGACAACGGCGGGTTCGCGGACGACGGATCGAACACGAGCGTCGCCTCGATCACCGGCAGCGGCGTCGGAGGGGACAACTTCGGCAACTCGACGACGACGCAGCAGGTGGCGACCGGCACCGGCGCGTCCAACCAGAACAACACCGCGAGCGTGAACGGCTCTGCCTTCACCCACATCGGCCAGTCCACCACGGTGGTCAACTTCCACCCGTGGTGGTGACCGCCGGCGGCGCGCAGGCAGGTCCGGCAGGGAGCGTGACGGTGGTGTGAGCGGCGTCCCGTGCACCGGTGCTTCGGCATCGGGGCGCGGGGCGCCGTGCTTTTGCGCGCGACGACGACCTTGACAGGAATCCCAAAACTGACGGACAGTCAGAAACCTTAGTCGTCCCACGGGAGGCCGTCGTCGTGCACCTCGCCCCGACCGAGCGGCAGCTACGGCTGCGCGCCGAACTCCGTGCCTACTTCCGGGAGACGATGCCCGACGGACCGCCCCCCATCACCGACACCGCCGCCCAACGGCGGCTGCTCCGCCGGATCGGCGCCGACGGACTGCTCGGCCTCGGTTGGCCCGAGGAGTACGGGGGGCAGGGGCGCGGGCCCGACGAGCAGTTCGTCTTCTTCGACGAGGCGTACCGCGCGGGCGCCCCGGTCTCGATGGTCACCCTCAACACCGTCGGACCCACGCTGATGGCGTACGGGACCCAGGAGCAGAAGTCCCGCTTCCTCCCCCGGATCCTGCGCGGCGAGACCGTCTTCGCCATCGGCTACAGCGAGCCCGAGGCCGGAACCGATCTCGCTTCGCTCCGCACCAGGGCCGTGCGCGACGGGGACTCCTGGCTGATCGACGGACAGAAGGTCTTCACCTCCAACGCCCAGAACGCCGACTGGATCTGGTTGGCCTGCCGCACCGACCCCCAGGCGCCTCCGCACCGCGGCATCTCCCTCGTCCTGGTGCCGACCAGCGCCCCGGGCTTCTCCTGGACCCCCATCGAAACCGTCGGCGGCCTCACCACCACCGCCACCTACTACGACGGCGTGCGGGTCCCCGCGGGCAACCTCGTCGGGCCGGAGAACGGCGGCTGGGGGCTCATCACCAGTCAGCTCAACCACGAGCGGGTCGCCCTCGCCGCGATCGGCATGCAGGCAGAGGACTTCTTCGCCGCCGTCCTCGACCGGGCGCGCACCCCCGATCCGGTGACCGGACGGCGTCGCATCGACGAGCCGTGGGTCCGGCTCCGGGCCGCCGAGGCACACGCCCGGCTGGCCGCGACCCGCCTGCTGAACTGGCGCCTGGTGGGAGACGTGGGCGCCGGCCGGCTGGCCCCCGGGGACGCCAGCGGGGTGAAGTTCGCGGGAACCGAATCGGCGGTCGAGGTGTACCGGATCTGCCAGGAGATCGCCGGCGGCGCGGGCACGGTACGGGCCGGATCGCCGGGTGCCTTCGACGGCGGCGAGCTGGAGCGGATGAACCGCGCCGCACAGATCAACACCTTCGGAGGCGGGGTGAGCGAGGTGCAGCGCGAGATCGTCGCCAGGATGCGGCTCGGCATGAAGGGGAGGGGGCGGCGATGAGCGGCACGGAGGAGCCCCGGGGGCCGGACCTGCTGCAGCAGCGGCTCGCGGTCCACGTGGGCCGGGCCGCCGCCACCGCCGGGACCGGCAAGGACCCGGTCAACCTGCCCATGATCAGGCACTGGTGCGAGGCGATGGGTGACGCCCACCCCGCCTACGCCGGGCCGGACGCCGTCGCGCCGCCGACGATGCTCCAGGCGTGGACGATGGGCGGCCTCTCGGGGCACGCGGACCGGTCGTCCGCGTACGAAGAGCTGTTCGCCCTCCTCGACGGGGCCGGGTACACCTCGGTGGTCGCCACCGACTGCGAGCAGGAGTACCTGCATCCGCTCCGTCCGGGCGATGAGATCCGCTTCGACACGGTCATCGAGGCGGTGTCCGGACGGAAGTCCACCAAGCTCGGCACCGGATACTTCGTGACCACCCGCACGGACGTCCGGGTGGGCGACGTGCTCGTGGGCACCCACCGCTTCCGCATCCTGAAGTACGCCCCCGCCGCCCGGCCGCACCGCGCCGCCTCCGCCTCCGCCTCCGCCTCCGCGACGATCGGGGCCGAGCGGGCCCCGACCCGCAACCCCGGGGTCGGAACGGACACCGCCCCGCCCGAAGGGACCCGCCCCTCCGGGCCGGAGTCCGGGCCCCGCCGCCCCCGGCCGGTCGTCAACCGGGACAACGCCGGCTTCTGGGAGGGCGTGGCCGCGCACCGGCTGCTGATCCAGCGCTGCACCGGCTGCGGGAGCCTGCGCTTCCCCTGGTTGCCGGGGTGTGCCGACTGCGGCTCCGGGAAGTGGGACACGGTCGAGGCGAGCGGTGCCGGGACGGTCTTCTCGTACGTGGTGGTGCACCATCCGTCCTTCCCTGCCTTCGACCCCCCGTACGCGGTCGGACTGGTCGAACTCGCCGAGGGCGTACGGATGGTCAGCAACGTGGTGGGCGTGCCGCACGACGGGGTGCGGATCGGGATGCCGGTGCGGCTGGAGTTCCTGCGGGTCGACGAGGAGTTGGAGCTCCCCGTCTTCCGCGTGGCAGGGGAGGAGTGACATGGACTTCACGCCCACCGAGGAGCAGCAGGCGGCCCGGGAGTTGGCCGCGCGCGTCTTCGCCGACCTCGCCACCCACGAGCGGCTCCGGGCCGCCGGGACCGGCACGGACGTCGAACTCTGGCAGGCGCTCTGCGCGGCCGGTCTCCCCGGCGCCGTCGAGGAGGTCGGGCTCCTCGGTCTGGTCCTGCTGCTGGAGGAACAGGGGCGCAGGACGGCCCAGGTGCCGTTCGCCGCCAGCTGTGCGTACGGGATCCTCGCCGTGTCCCGCCACGGCACGGAGGAGCAGCGCGCCCGGCTGCTGCCCGGCCTCAGGGCCGGTACGACGGTGATGACGGGAGCCTTCCCGGGGACGGGGACGGGGACGATCACCCCGGGCGGCGGCGCCGGTGGCGGTCGCCTCAGCGGGGTCGCCGACGGGGTGCCGTGGCTGCGGGACGCCGACCACGTCCTCGTGCCGGACCGGGACCGGACCCTGTGGCTGGTCCGGACGGAGGACGCGGCAGCCGTCGAGGCCGTCGAGCTGACCGCACCCTGGGCCGCCGCCCGGCTCGTCCTCGACGGAACCCCCGCGGAGCGGCTCGGCACCGGCGGCCCCGGGGCCCACGGGGACGTCCTCATCGCCGCACGGACCGCCTTCGCCGGGCTCCAGGCCGGCGTGTGCGCCGGCTCCCTCGCCAGGGCGGTGGAGCACACGTCCGTACGGGAACAGTTCGGCCGGCCGCTCTCGACCCACCAGGCGGTGCAACTGCGCGCCGCCGAGGCCCACATGGACACCGAAGCCATCCGGGTCACGGCCTACGAGGCCGCCTGGCGCTTCGACGCGGGCCTCGATGCGGCCGGCGCCGCACTGACTGCCGCGTGGTGGGCCTCCGAGGCGGGCAAGCGGGTCGTGCACACCGGTCAGCACCTGCACGGCGGCGCGGGAGCCGACCTCGACCACCCGGTCCACCGGCACTTCCTGTGGGGCCGACAACTGGACGCGTACCTCGGCTGCGGCACCGAACTCCTCGCCGAACTGGGCGACCTGCTCGCCGAACCGTCCGCGGCCGAGCTCCCCCTTGGAGTTCCCGCCCGGTCCGCCGGGTCCGCCGGGTCCGCCCGGTCGTCCGCCGCCCCGCTCACCGCCCCGCTCACCGCCCCGCTCACCGCCCCGCTCACCGCCCCGCTCACCGCCCCGCTCACCGCCCCGCTCACCGTTCCGCCCACGAGGGGAGAACCGGCATGACCGCCGTGAAACCCGGTGACGAACTGCCGCCGCTGCGGATCCCGATCACCCGCACCCTGATCGTCGCCGGCGCGGTCGCCTCCCGCGACTACCAGGACGTGCACCACGACGCCGAACTGGCCAGGGAGAAGGGCTCCCCGGACATCTTCATGAACATCCTCACCACCAACGGCCTGGTCGGTCGGTACGTGACCGACCACTTCGGCCCCCGGGCCGTCCTGCGCAAGGTCGCCATCCGGCTCGGCGCCCCCAACCACCCCGGCGACACCATGGTCCTGACCGGGACGGTCACGGAGGTGTCCGGAGCCACGGCGAGCGTCCGGATCACCGGCGCCAACGGCCTCGGACACCACGTCACCGGAACGGTCACGGTCACCCTGGAGGTGCCGCGATGAGCCTCCGCACCCGGGACGGGCTCGGCGGCCGGGCGGCCGTCGTGGGCATCGGGGCGACCGCGTTCTCCAAGGACTCGGGCCGCAGTGAGCTCTCCCTCGCGGTGGAGGCCGTCCGGGCGGCCCTGGACGACGCCGGTCTCGCTCCGTCCGACGTCGACGGCCTGGTCACCTTCACCATGGACACCAACCCCGAGATCACCGTCGCCCAGGCCTCCGGAATCGGCGAACTGTCCTTCTTCTCCCGCGTGCACTACGGGGGCGGGGCCGCCTGCGCCACCGTGCAGCAGGCCGCGCTCGCCGTCGCCGCCGGGATCGCCGAGGTCGTCGTCTGCTACCGGGCGTTCAACGAGCGCTCGGGCCGTCGCTTCGGTTCCGGGGTCCAGCAGCGCGAGCCCTCCGCCGAGGGCGCCGCGCTCGGCTGGCAGCTGCCCTTCGGGCTCCTCACCCCGGCCTCCTGGGTCGCGATGGCGGCCCAGCGGTACCTGCATGCGTACGGGCTGACGCCGGACGCCTTCGGCCACGTCGCCGTCACCGATCGGCGGCACGCAGCCCGCAACCCCGCCGCGTACTTCCACGGCAAGCCGATCACCCTCGCCGACCACGCCGCCTCGCGCTGGATCGTCGAGCCGCTCCGGCTCCTCGACTGCTGCCAGGAGACCGACGGCGGCCAGGCGGTCGTGGTCACCTCGGTCGAGCGCGCCCGCGACCTGCGGCGCCCGCCCGCCGTGATCCTGGCCGCTGCCCAGGGCGCCGGGCGGAAGCAGGAGGCGATGACCAGCTTCTACCGGGACGGCCTGACCGGGCTGCCGGAGATGGGCGTGGTCGCCCGGCAGCTCTGGCGGACGTCCGGGCTCACGCCCTCCGAGATCGACGTGGGCATCCTGTACGACCACTTCACCCCTTTCGTGCTCATGCAGTTGGAGGAGTTCGGCTTCTGCGGGCCGGGCGAGGCGGCCGAATTCGTCGCGGCCGACGCGCTCCCGTTGAACACCCACGGGGGGCAGCTCGGGGAGGCCTATCTGCACGGCATGAACGGCATTGCGGAGGCGGTGCGGCAGCTCCGCGGGACTTCGGCGAACCAGGTCGCCGGCGCGGGCCGGACCCTGGTCACGGCGGGCACCGGGGTTCCCACGTCCGGGTTGATCCTGGGCACGGACGGCTGAGGCGAGGGCCTGAGCGGTGGCCGGGCGGGCCGAGCGGTTCTTCACTCGCGCCATGAGCACTCACCACCCGCCCGTTTCCGCATCCGGCCACCCGCCCGTCTCCGGCCCCGCTTCCGCGCCCGGCCACCCGCCCGTCTCCGGCCCCGCCCGGTCCTCCGTGGCGGGGGCCTCGCCGCAGCCCCGGCCGGAACCGCCCTCCGCACCGCCCCGGCCGCGGTCCGCGCCTCCTCCCGGAGCGCGGACCACGGTCGCCGCCGTGCTGCTGGCCCTCGCCGGGGCAGTCCTCCTCAACGCCCCGTCCCCCGCCGTGGCGAGGGCCGAACGGGAGGCCGCCGCACCCGCCGGAACGACGGCCGTCCCGTCCCCCGTGGTTCCGGTCCCGTCCCCCGTGGTTCCGGTCCCGTCCCCCGTGGTTCCGGTCCCGTCCCCCGTGGTTCCGGTCCCGCCCCTCACGGTTCCGGTCCCGCCCCTCGTGCCGGCCGGATCGGTGCAGTTCCCGTCCCTCGCGTCCGTCTCCCCCGCGTCCCTCTCCCTCGCGTCCGTCGTACCGGCCCCGGTCGCGGCCTCCGGAGCCTCCGCCTCCGACGGTCCCGTCCACTTCGCCGGCAAGGCCTTCGACACCTGTGAGGCGCCGTCCCTCGCGGTGATGCAGGCCTGGCGCAGTTCGCCGTACGGGGCCGTGGGGATCTACTTCGGCGGCCGGGGACGGGGCTGCCCGGTCCAGAAGGAGCTCACCCCCGCCTGGGTCGCCTCCGCGCACGCGATGGGCTGGCGGCTGCTGCCGCTCTTCGTGGGTTCGCAGGCGCCGTGCGTCGACTCCTCGGCCAAGCGGAAGTTCGCGATCGGCAGCACGCCCTGGAGCCAGGGCACCCAGGAGGGCGGCGATGCGGTGGAGGCGGCGCGCGCCCTCGGCATCGGCACGAGCAGCCCGCTCTACCTGGACATTGAGGCCTACCGGCAGGGTGACGCGGACTGTGCCGCGACCACCCTCTCCTTCGTCCGGGCGTGGAACCGGGAGGTCCGGCGCCTCGGCTACCTGCCCGGCTTCTACAGCAGCGCCGAGACGGGGGTGCGGGACATCGAGGCGCAGCGCAGGGCGGGCACGGCGGACCTCCCGGACGTCATGTGGTTCGCGCGCTGGCGGGGCCAGCCTGCACTGCTCACGGAGCCGGTGCTGCAGCCGCAGGCATGGACCCCGAACGCCCGGATCCACCAGTACGCGGGGAACGTCACCGAGTCGTACGGCGGGCGCACGATGGTCATCGACCGCAATGCGATGGACGCACCGGTCGCGCGGGTCTCGACCACCAGCCGGCTCGCGCCCCACGTCCCGGTCCCCCTGAGGTTCGTCGAGGGGCACCGCCCCTGACGGCCCGGCACCACCGCCCCTGACGTCCCCGGCAGCACCGCGCCCGTGGCGAGGCCCGGACGCCGTCCCCGCGCCCCGGGCTCGGGCCCCGACCCCCGGACCCTGACCGGGGGGTCGGGGGCCTCCACCCAGAGGAGGTGGGAGCGTCCGTGCCCCTACAACCTGAGGCGGACGGCGGTTCGGGACCTGGGGCCGATCCGCGGGTACCGGTCCGCTCCTAGCGTGGAGTCATGACCCCGCCACCTTCTGGCCCCGTCTGCGCCGGTGCCTCGCAGTACGCGTCGTACCCGACGTTCACCTCGTACGTCCGGGCGCGCGGCCCCGTGCTCCTGCGGACCGCACGCTCCCTCACCGCCAACCCCTCGGATGCCGAGGACCTCCTCCAGACCGCGCTCGCCAAGACCTACATGGCCTGGGAGCGCATCGAGGACCACCGCGCCCTGGACGGCTACGTCCGCCGCGCCCTGGTGAACACCCGCACGTCGCAGTGGCGCAAGCGCAAGGTCGACGAGTACGTCTGCGAGGAGCTGCCGGAGCCGTCGGGCCTCCCGGACGCGGACCCGGCGGAGCACCAGGTGCTGCACGACGCGATGTGGCGGGCGGTCCTGAAGCTTCCGGAGCGGCAGCGCCAGATGGTGGTGCTGCGGTACTACGAGGACCTCAGCGAGGCCCAGACGGCCGAAGTGCTCGGGGTGTCGGTCGGAACCGTCAAGAGCGCCGTGTCCCGGGCGCTCGGAAAGCTCCGCGAGGACCCGGAGCTGACCCCCGTGCGGTAGGCGCGCGGAACCGTCGGGGCCCGTGGTGGGCTTCCGCCAGTAATCACTGGCAATTTACGTACTCCCGGGTAGTGACATACCGCGCGGTACGTGCGCAGAATCTCCCCACCCCTTCTGCCACGTAGCGCCCATCGGGAGGACGCCCCGTGTACAGCACCATGCAGGACGTACAACTCACCGTGAGCCGCATCCTCAAGCACGGGATGACGATCCACGGAAGGTCCACCATCACCACCTGGACGGGCGAGCCCGAGCCGCAGCGCCGCACGTTCGCGGAAGCCGGAGCACGCGCGCACCAGCTGGCCAACGCCCTGCGCGACGAACTCGGCGTCACCGGCGACCAGCGGGTCGCCACCCTGATGTGGAACAACGCCGAGCACGTCGAGGCGTACTTCGCGATCCCCTCCATGGGCGCGGTGCTCCACACCCTGAACCTCCGTCTGCCCCCCGAGCAGCTGGTGTGGATCGTCAACCACGCCGCCGACCGGGTCGTGATCGTCAACGGCTCCCTGCTCCCGCTCCTCGCCCCGCTGCTGCCGCACCTGCCGACCGTCGAGCACGTCGTCGTCGCCGGCCCCGGCGACCGTTCCGCACTGGACGGAACGGCCCCGCGCGTGCACGACTACGAGGAGCTGATCGCCGGCCGCCCGACCAGCTACGACTGGCCCGAGCTCGACGAGCGCACCGCCGCCGCCATGTGCTACACCTCCGGCACCACCGGTGACCCCAAGGGCGTCGTCTACTCCCACCGGTCGATCTACCTGCACTCCATGCAGGTGAACATGGCGGAATCGATGGGCCTCACCGACAGGGACACGACCCTGGTCGTCGTGCCGCAGTTCCACGTGAACGCCTGGGGCCTGCCGCACGCCACCTTCATGACCGGCATCAACATGCTCATGCCGGACCGTTTCCTCCAGCCGGCCCCGCTGGCCGAGATGATCGAGCGCGAGAAGCCGACCCATGCGGCTGCCGTCCCCACGATCTGGCAGGGCCTGCTCGCGGAGGTCACCGCCCACCCCCGCGACCTCTCCTCGATGACCCAGGTCACCATCGGCGGCGCCGCCTGTCCGCCCTCCCTGATGGAGGCCTACGACAAGCTCGGCGTCCGCCTCTGCCACGCCTGGGGCATGACCGAGACCTCCCCGCTGGGCACGATGGCCCATCCGCCGGCCGGACTGGGCGCCGAGGAGGAGTGGCCGTACCGGATCACCCAGGGCCGCTTCCCCGCCGGCGTCGAGGCCCGGCTGGTCGGCCCCGGCGGCGAACACCTCCCGTGGGACGGCGAGTCGGCCGGCGAGCTGGAGGTGCGCGGCACCTGGATCGCGGGCGCCTACTTCGGCGGCATCGACGCCGAGGAGATCCGTCCCGCCGACAAGTTCAGCGAGGACGGTTGGCTCAAGACCGGTGACGTCGGGGTGATCAGCCCGGACGGCTTCCTCACCCTCACCGACCGCGCCAAGGACGTCATCAAGTCCGGCGGCGAGTGGATCTCCAGCGTGGAGCTGGAGAACGCGCTCATGGCGCACCCCGAGGTCGCCGAGGCCGCGGTCGTCGCGGTGCCGGACGAGAAGTGGGGAGAGCGTCCGCTCGCGACCGTCGTCCTCAAGGAGGGCGCGCTGACGGACTACGAGACGCTGAAGGCCTTCCTCGCCGACGAGGGCGGCATCGCGAAGTGGCAGCTGCCGGAGCGGTGGGCGGTCGTGCCGGCGGTGCCGAAGACGAGCGTCGGCAAGTTCGACAAGAAGGTCATCCGCAAGCAGTACGCGCAGGGCGAGCTGGACGTGACCCGGTTGTAGCTCCCCCTCCGACACCCACGGGCCCCACGGGGCCGGGGCGTGTTTCGAGGGTTCCTCCGGGTGGCCGGAGAAGCCTTCGGAACACGCCCCGGTCGGTTCTGGTCGGGTGGTGCCGATCAGGTAGATCAGGTCAACCAGGTCAACCAGGTCAACCAGGCCGATCAGTCGGCGCCGATCAGTTGGTGCCGATCTTCGCGAGCAGGTCGACGATCCGGGCCTGGACCTCGGTGCTGTTCGACCGCTCGGCGAGGAAGAGGACCGTCTCGCCGGAGGCGAGCTTCGGCAGTTCCTCCTCGACCAGGTCGCCCGAGGTGTAGACGACGAGCGGGGTGCGGTTCAACTGCCCGTTCGCACGCAGCCAGTCGATGATTCCGGCCCGACGGCGACGCACCTGCATCAGGTCCATCACCACCAGGTTCGGCCGGCTCTGGGTGGCCAGCGCGACCGCTTCGGTGTCCGTGGCGGCCCGCGACACCTGCATCCCGCGCCGCTCCAGGGCCGCCGCCATCGCTTCCGCGATGGCCCCGTGCTCCTCGATCAGCAGGACGCGGGACGGGTGCTGCTCGCTGTCCCGGGGCGCGAGCGCCTTGAGGAGCACGGCCGGGTCGGCGCCGTACGCCGCTTCCCGGGTCGCCTGCCCGAGCCCGGCCGCCAACAACACCGGAACCTCGGCGGCGACGGCCGCCTGACGCAGCGACTGGAGGGCGGTACGGGTGATGGGACCGGTCAGCGGGTCGACGAAGAGGGCGGCCGGGAAGGCGGCGATCTGCGCGTCGACCTCCTCGCGGGAGTGCACGATCACCGGCCGGTAGCCGCGGTCGCTGAGCGCCTGCTGGGTGGAGACGTCGGGCGCGGGCCAGACGAGCAGCCGGCGCGGGTTGTCGAGGGGCTCCGGGGGCAGCTCGTCGTCGACGGGCCGCGGTGCGGGCCGATTGGCGACCTCGACCGCGCCGCCCGGGCCGTCGAGCGGCTCGGGCCCTTCCGCGGAACCCTCGGCGGGTGCCCCTATCGCGTACGCCCGGCCCTCCGGCGCGGCTTCGGGCTGGGCGAGGGCCGCGGCGGAGACCGGCGCCGAAGGCTCCGGGTGCGGCCCGGCCGCGACCGGTTCGGGGAGCGCGGCCGGAACCGGCGGGTCGATCTCGGGCGGCGTGGCGAGCCTGCGCCGCCGCCCCGAGCCGTTGGAGGGCGCGCCGGACGCACCCTCGGCTGCGGGCATCGCGAGCCCGGTCGGGGGCACCGCGGGCCCGGTCGGGGGAACGAGGGGAACGCCCTGCCCGAGGCTCCGGACGCTGAAGGCGCGACCCTCGGTCGAGTCCGTCGGCATCGGCATCGGCATCGGCATGGCGGGCGGCAGCGGCACGGAACCGGTGCCCGTCCCGGAACCGGTGCTGTCCTGCGGCGTCGACTCCGTCGGCCGCTGCGGTGCGGGCTCCGGCGGCGGAACCGCCACGGCCCGGCGGCGACCGGTCGGTTCCACGGCCACCGCGCCCCGGGCGGGGACCTGCGGCTCCACGTGCGGATGGGGCTGCGGCGGGGTGTGGTCGGCGCCCGGGACGCCCCGCACGGCCTCGTGGCGCCCCTCGTCGGAGACCGGCAGCGGCCCGTCCTGCGCGGCGGGCGGGTTCGTCCCGGTGGCGCGCTCGGCATCGGCGGGCGGCAGCGCGAACGGGGTTCGGGGCCCGGCCTCGGCGGCGGCCGCCCGCTCCTGTGCGGCGGCCAGCGCCCGCCGCCGGCGCCCGCTCGGCTGTGCGGGGGCGTCCTCGGGAGTCGCGGAGGCCACGGAGGGCAGCGCACGGGCCGGCGCGTGGGGGGCCGGCGCATGGGTTCCGGCCGGATCGACGGCGACGCCCTGCGGGGGCACGGCCGCACCGAGCGCGGCACGTCCCTGTGCGCCCTCGGCGGCGGTCACGACGGACCCCTCGGCGGGCCGGCCCCGACGACGCCCGGTGGGCTCTGCGGGTACGGCGGAGAGCGCCGGGGCGGAGGGGACCGGGGCGGAGGGGGTCGGCACGGAGGGGGCCACCGCCCCGTTCTGCTGGGCGGGGATCAACTCGGCGGGAGCGGTCACCTCGGCCGCATGGGCCCGGCGGCGCCCGCTGGGCTCGACGGGGGGCGCCTCCGCCCCGGTCGCGACGGCGCTCTCCAGGAAGGCGTCCGTGGAACTGCGCCGGGCCCGGCGTCGTCCTCCGCCGGCCGCCTCGGCGACCGCAGCCGATGCCCCGCCGTCGGAGGACCCGTCAGGACCGGGGCCGGGAACCGGGGCCGGAGCGGAGGCCTGCGCGGGCAGCGCGAGCGCCTCGCGGCCCCCCTTCGGAGCCGTGTCCTCGGGTGCGGGCGGGGGAACCGTGCCCCGACCCGAACCGAGCGGCACTTCGAGCACGTACGCGCTGCCGTTCGTCCCCGGCACCTCGTGGGTCTGCACGACACCGCCGTGCGCCGCCACGATCCCGCGCACCACGGGCCCGTGGACCGGGTCTCCGCCCGCGTGCGGCCCGCGGACCTCGATCCGCACGACGTCACCCCGCTGCGCCGCCGCGACGACGATCGTGGAGTCGCTCGGGGCCCGGTCGGCCTTGTTCTTGCCGGTCGCGTCGACCCCCGCCACGTCCGCGACCAGGTGCGCGAGCGCGGTCGTCAGCCGGGCCGCGTCCACCTCGGCCTCGATGGGCGGGGTGTGCACGGCGAACTGGACGCGGCCCGGGCCGATCAGCTCCACGGCCGCGTCGATGCCGCCGGTGACGATCCGGTCGAGCAGCACCACGTCCTTGTCGAGCTCCTCCACGCCGGCGTCGAGCCGCTGGAAGCCGAGGACGTTGTCGACGAGCGCCGTCATCCGCGCGTACCCGGCGGCCAGGTGGTGCAGGACCTGGTTGGCCTCGGGCCACAGCTGTCCGGCGTCGTCGGCGGCGAGGGTGCCCAGCTCGGTCCGCAGCTCCTCCAGCGGCCCGCGCAAGGACTCCGCGAGCACGGCGGTCAGCTGCTCGTGGCGAGCGGCCAAGGAGGCGTACTTCTCGGCCTGCTGCTCGCGTTCCGCCGCATGTCGCTCGGCCAGGTCCGCGAGTTCGGCGGCGTGCTTCTCGACCAGTTCCTCGTACGGCCTGCGGTCGGTGAAGGTCATCACCGCGCCGACGAGCTGGTCACCGTCCCGCACCGGAGCGGTCGTCAGGTCGACCGGGACCCGGTCGCCCTTCTTCGCCCACAGCACCTGCCCGCGCACCCGGTGCTTGCGGCCGGACTTGAGGGTGTCGGCGAGCGGGGACTCCTCGTACGGGAAGGGGTCGCCGTCGGAGCGCTTGGCGAGGATCAGCGGGTGCAGCTCCTGGCCGCCGAGTTCGCCGGCGCGATAGCCGAGGATCTGTGCGGCGGCGGGGTTCACGAGGACGACCCGGCCGTCCGTGTCGGTGCCGACGACGCCCTCCGCCGCGGCGCGCAGGATCATCTCGGTCTGGCGCTGCGAGCGGGCGAGTTCGGCCTCGGTGTCGAGGGTGCCCGTGAGGTCCCGCACGACGAGCATGAGCAGCTCGTCACCGGTGTAACCGCCGTAGGAGTCGTAGGCCTCGCGGCCGTCCTCCAGGCTGGCGCTGGTCACCTCGACGGGGAACTCGCTGCCGTCCGTGCGGCGGGCGATCATCCGGTTCGGCTTGGTGCGGCCCCGCTCGTCGGCGCCCTCCGGGCGGCGCATGGAGCCCGGGATGAGGCGCGAGTCGAAGGCGGGCAGCAGATCGAGCAGCCCGCGCCCGACCAGTGCGGTCCCCGGCGTCTCGAACATGCCGAGGGCGATGGTGTTGGCGTTGACGACCGTGCCGTTGCAATTGACGAGCACCAGGCCGTCGGGGAGGGCGTCGAGTATGGCTGCGAGGCGAGCAGCGCCTCGGGATGGCCTGCTGCTCACGACGACGCTTCCTCCCTGACGCACTGCACGTGCTGGTTCATCGGCCGGCCCCATCTTGCCCCGCGGGCCGCGGCCTGTCACTGAGGGGAGTCTAAGGGAGCTTCCGTGCGTCACCCCCGGACGAGGGGAAGGAGAGGCTCCAGATTTTCCCAACGGTTGATCTCGCAGCCGTTCGCCCGGGAGAAACGGGCGTCGACCTTGCGGCCCTGCCAGGTGCCGGTGACGTGGGCGACGACGGGGCCCCCGTACGCCTGGGAGCAGATCTGGTCCCGCGGCACCGGCAGGAAGGGATTCGCCCGCTCCTTCGCGAGCTGGCCCAGGCGCTTGCAGGCGTCCGCGGCAGCAGGGTGGCTCCCCTCGGCGCGGTCCCCGCAGGTCACCTCGAAGGTGCCGTCGGCCTGCGGATTGCCGCTCTTGTCGACGACCACGGTCAACGCGTCGGGTGTTGCGAACAGGTTCAGCGGCGGAAGCGGCCCGAGGCCGCCGGTCCCGACGGCGGTGGTGGCGAGGGCGGCGAGGACGAGACTGCGCAGCATGCGGATCTCCAGGAGCACGGGGATGACGGCGGGCGCGGGTGCACCGCGCCCGCCCCCTCTAACGCTCCGGGCGCCGTGGCGTTGCGCAAGCGGGGCGCGCCCCGGCCCGGGGGGCGGACTCCGGGACGGCACGGCCGGCGCCCGGGGCTTTGCCCTGGACCCCGAAAAACTAGTACGGTGAGAATCGATTGGTGACAGCCGGTTCGCCTGTGTCATCATCTGCACGCACCACTCGCATAGGCGCGCGGTGCGAGGAGGCGTCGCCTAGTCCGGTCTATGGCGCCGCACTGCTAATGCGGTTTGGGTCTTAAAGCCCATCGAGGGTTCAAATCCCTCCGCCTCCGCCCCTACCGAAGCCCCGGCCCCACGGCCGGGGCTTCGGCCGTTCCCGGACCGCGAACCCTCCCGGGGCGCCGTCCGCGAGTCGTCGCCGAGCAAGGTGTGACCCCGGTCTCTTTCCCGCGTTTTTCGCCCTGAGAGACCGTCCCGTCCCGCCCCGCCCACCTCTCCCGCCTCCCCCTCCCGGTCGATGTTTTCGCAGGTCACAATGGGTGGAGGGAATGGATTTCACATGACGGCGGCAGTCATGTAATGTTCTTCCTGTCGCCGCGAGCGGGCCGAAAGGCCGGGGAGCGAAGGCAAAAACTAAAAACAAGCACTCGTAGCTTAACGGATAGAGCATCTGACTACGGATCAGAAGGTTGCAGGTTCGAATCCTGCCGAGTGCACACAGGTAAGAGGCCCGGACGAGAGTCCGGGCCTCTTGCGTTGTGGGGTGGACGACCGCCGTGGACACGGAGTTCGGCCCGGGCGCACGGCAAGGGCTGGGCACGCCGTGTTCAGCGCGTGCCGATGCGGCGGGCCTCGGCCACCAGGCTCCGGGGCAGACCCGGTCCCGCGCACGCGTAGTCGATCAGTAGGTTCCGGTACGAGGCGTTCACGAGTTCCGGTGCCAGGCCGATCAGTGCCCGCAGATCGTCGGACGATCCGGACAGGCGTGCGCGATAGGCGGCACCCGCCGCGCGCAGGGAGGTCTCGTGGGGTTCGTGCTGCAGCCCCCGTTCGACGAGGGCCACCGCCGCGGCGAAGTCGCCCTGCAGGGCTCGTACGTCGGCGAGGTCCAGGTAGAGGGACCAGTTGGTGGCGTCCAGTGCCAGGGCCTGTTCGAAGGCCGCCGCCGCCCGGTCCAGGTCGTTCATCGCCCGCCACGTGCTCGCTCGCGCGACCGCGGTCCACATGACCCGATCGACGGCATCGGCGCGGTCGCAGAGGGCGAGAGCCAGTTCGTACCGGCCGCAGGCCCGGGGAAGTCGGGCCATGGCGGCCAGTGATTCCGGCACGGGACTGCGTTCGGAGACCACGTCGAGGGCGTGGAACCAAGGAGCGAACCGCTCCCGCATCTCTTCGGTGTCCAGGTCGTGGCCGTAGTCCAAGGTCCGCAGGCACGCCTCGGCCAGTGCCTCGGCGCTCACCACGTCGAGCAGTCGGGCATCGCCGAACCACGGGGCCGCTCCCCACGCCACGTCGGGTCGCGCCCCCGTGACCGAGCCGAGGGCCATCACCGCGTCGTCCACGTCCCCGTCGAGGAACAGGAAGTACGCCTGCGCCAGCACCGAGCTCAAGGAGCCGTCCCCTTCGAGGCCCTCCTTCAACTCCGGGCCCCGTGACTGCCACAACTCGGCGAGGGCCGCATAGGGCTCCGGGGCGGCAGGTGCGGAGGCTATGGCCCCCACCAGGAACCGTACGGCGCGGACCGGGCTACCGCCGCAGTGCGCCATCACGCCGGCGAGTGCGACTCCCGCGGTCACTGACTGATTCTCCATCACTGGAGAGTAGCCATGGCCAAAGGCCAGGGCGCCCTCTGCCCACACGGTGGTGCAGCCGAGGTGCGGATCCGGGGTGGCGGGCCCGCCCCCACATCGGGGCCGGTGCCCTTTCCGCGGCGTCCCGCTTCCACGTCTCGGTCGAGTGGCCATGGGCCGAGATCGATCCGCAGTCCCAGATCCGGTGGAACGGTCGGAGGGCCTTCGGGACGTCACCCGACTCCCCGGAACGGGCCATGAGCCTGTTCAAGACCGATCCCGAACCGTGGCACCTGCGCGTCGGTGACGGCTGTCTGGTGGGCGTGCCCGAGACGCTGGTGCGGATCGGCGACATCGGCCGCTACGACCCTCCGCAGGACGTGGGCTGGCTTCCCCGCCCTCACACGATGCTGGTCGTGGTGCCCGCCGACCACCCCGATGAGGCTCTTTCCGAGGACGACGGAGACACCATCGACCTTGGATCGGCGGCACCCCTGACGTTCGAGCGGGTGTCTCGGGGCTGACCCGGACGAGCCCCTCGCGTGCCCGGCCAGGCAGAGTGCCACGGGGAACCGTGCTGCGGAACCACCCGGAGAAGTGAAGGACCCCTGAGCGATCCAGCCGGTCACGGCTCGTTCCACCCGGCGGTGGATGGGGGACGTGCCCCCGCGGAGGCGCACGCCACCACGGTTTTCGAGATCGGCGGTTTCCAAGCCGAGGTCCGGCCCCTCTCCTCCCCGTGGTTGACACCCCCCTTCGCGGTCGGCGTCCTCTTCCCTCGTGGTCGACGCCGAGCTCCCCGAGCCCGCGGCTTCAGCCGGGCGTCCGTTGAGCCGTGGCTCCCCCGCCGTTCAAGGCGTTACCGATCTCCAGAAGACGGTCCTGGGGGAGAGCGAAGGCGTTGCGGGGGTTGCGGTGGGAGTGTCCTCCGTCGTTGATCCAGACACCGTCCACCCGGCTCCAGCGGGCAGGAGCCCAGGGGCCCTGGTTCTCGAGGAGCATGCTCGCCACTTCGGCGGGCTCTTCGATCACGGTGAGGGCGGCGAGTGCGGCGGTGAGGGCGATGCCCGCGTCCTCGGGAAGCAGGGCGTCGCCGAGCGCGGGGAAGAGCAGCAAGAGACGGGCGTGGACGTCGTCGACGCCCTCCGCTGCCGGTTGCCGGGCGGCGGACAGCAGTTCCGGCCAGGCCATTCCGGGCCCCATGAAGTGACCGTCGTCCACGGCGACGGTCTCCGCCGCCGTCCATGCCGGGTGGTGCATCAGATAGTCCACCCCGCGTTCTCCGTCGAGGTTGCGGTAGACGACGTGGATGGTGTGCCCGGAGCGCAGGGGCACGCTGAACACCGGCCATTCGTGTTCAGCGGACAGCGCACGGTACAAGTCCGTGGCCGCGTCCCAGTCGGCGCCGAACGCGGCTCGTTGTGCGTCCTCGCCGCGCAGGGAGGTGCCGAGGTGCACCGGCCAGAACAACGGGTCGTCCAGGTGGGGAGAGCCCTGAACCAGAGGGCCGCCTTCGTATCCGGGGATCTTCAGCACGTCAGGATGATGGCATGGGCGACGGGCACCGATCCCGCCAGACCTACCGAGCGGTGGGCCGCGGGCTGGTATCCGGTCGGGTGTGCGCGGACGGGAGGCCCGGACACGTGTCCGGGCCCCTCGTGCCGTGGGGGTGTGTGGCGCGGGGGAGCGGTGCGAGGGCGCTGATCGCCGTCGGCCGCTGGCACCGGCCGGTCCCGGAAGCCCGGGGCGCGTCGGGGCGGGCGGGCCGGGGGGTCAGGCCGTTTGGAGGCGGTGTCCGCCGGTGAGGACGGCCCGTTCGGCCGGGGTCGCCGAGCGTTGCCACTGCGGGGCGAGGGCGGCGTACGTGGTGACGTCGTGCCAGCGGCCTCCGGTGCGGAACAGCTCGCGCAGCGTTGCCTCGGGGTGGAGGCCGGCGGCGAGCATGACGTCCCGCATGCGGGTGTGGTCGGCCCGGTGGCCGGCCCAGATGCGGTGTAGGCCGAGCGGGCCGAAGCCGTAGGCCATCAGCAGGCGCCCGGCTTCGTGGCCGTGACCGCGGACGGGGGCGTCGGGCAGCAGGACGAGTCCCGTGAGCATGGCATTGCTGCCGTACTCCTCGACCAGCAGCCCCATGGTGCCGACCATGGTGTCGTCGCCCGGTGCGCAGATGGCGAGGGTGTGCCTGCGGCGCGGGTGGGTGTAGGGCTGGGCGAGGCACTGGGCGAAGGCGTCCTGTGCCTGGCGGGCGTCCATGCGGTCGATGCCGAGGTAGCGGGTCAGGACGGGGTGGGTGTGGATGCGCTCGAAGGGGGCGAGGTCGGTGGCCCGCAGTTCGCGCAACCAGAGGTGGTCGCCGTGCAGTTCGGGGAGGTGCGTCATGACGCGGCTCCGAGGAGGACGGTGCGGTCGGCGCTGATGAGGGCTTCCAGGTCCGTGTAGTAGCGCCCGGAGGGAACGGAAGCCCCCAGGAGGATGCGCCGGGCGGTGTCGGTGACCAGGGCCGCGCCGAGCATGATGCCGCTCGCCAGTTGTGGCCAGCTCGTGAGGGTGCGGCCGATCCGGCCGATGGCGTCGGTCATGGCCGGGCTGAGCCGGTCCGCGTCCACGATCTGCAGCAGCAGGTCGAGCGATGCGGCGGCATCGAGCGCGCGGACGTCCCGGGAGGTGGTCGTGCCGGTCCGGCCGTGGAAGAGGGGCCGGTCGGGCTCTTCGTCGAAGCGTTCCACGTCCAGCAGGCCCCGGTCGTTGGCGTCCATCAGGACCGGGATGCGGTGCGCGCGGGCGTGCTCGCGGGCGGCGAACTTGGCCCATGGGGTGTCGCATTCCTCGACCAGCAGGTCGAGCCCCGAGCCGGGACCGGTGCCGAAGAACTCCTCGATGCTCTGCTCCGTGATCCCTTCGCGGTGGATCTCGATGTCGAGGTACGGGTCGATCTCGTACATCTGACGTGCGCAGAGGACCGTCTTCTCCACGCCCAGGTCGTGGACGCCGGCGCGCAGCCGGTTCAGGTTGGACAGGCCCAAGCGGTCGAAGTCCGCCAGGCGGAACGATCCTCCTACGCCTTCCATGGCGCAGGTGAGCGCAGCGCTGTTGCCCACGGACAGACCGAGCACGCCGATGCGGCGGCCGAGCAGGCCCTGCTGCTGTGCACGGGTGATCTTGTCCCGGTTGCGGTCGGTGCGGACCAGGCGGAACTCTTCGACCGGCAGCAGGTGCACCAGCCGTCCCGACCAGGGGTACCAGACCCAGGTGCCGTAGTGCCGGCGCGGGGTCCCGGCGTGCACGTCGGCGACGGCGGCTTCGAGGGCCCGGGCGTCCAGCGGCTCTCCGGGCCGCAGACAGCGCACCAACTCCTCCAGCTGCTCGTCCATGCGGTCGTGGACTTCTCGCACGGCGCCCGAATCCAGCAGCGCGGTCAGGGTCGCTTCTCCCCCGGGTGCCGTGAGGTCGATGAGAAGGGGGTGCGGGGCGTCCTCCCCGGTGGACACCGGGGAGGGAATCGACGGGGAAGCCGACGGGGAAGGGAAGCGGGAGCCGTCCTCGGGAGGGGTCTCTGAATGGGTCACGGAACGGGAAGCTAGCAGTCAGACGATCTTGGAAAGCCCTTGTCACACCGGAGCGCACGCTCGAATTGATGCGCGACCTTTTCGCTCCTTTCACTACCCCTGTGCGTGCGCGCGCCCCCTTGGAGCACTCCTGTCGTCGGAGACCGTGCGGATCCCCGACGGCGTGTCCGGCCATCGGTCATCCGTCACCGGTCACCGGTCATCCGCCACCCGTCGTCCGCCCCCCGTCACCGGGCCCGATGCCTCGGGCCCCGGGGCGCCCCCCCCGAACGCGCCCCGGAGTCCCCCGCGCGCCGTCAGGCCGTGGTCTTCGGGCGGGAGGACTGCGGCCGGCCCTCGGGGGCCTGCTGGGGCAGGACCCGGCGACGGCGGGTGGGGACACCGAGCGTCGGGTTGGCCACGCCCCAGGCCGCGCCCTTGCAGACGAGCTCCTTGTAACCGGCGGCGAGCCGTCCCGTCAGAGCCGCCCGGACGGAGCGGTCATCGGCGGTGACGTACTGGATGAGGCCTTCTCGGCGGCCCAGCGAGATGCACTGGTTGAAGTAGCGCAGCGTCGTCTTCGGCACCTTGGCCCCGGTCAGGCGGGCCGCAATGGCATCGGCCGCCTGCCAGGCCATGGGGGTGCCCGAGGCGCACGACATCCGCAGCGGCTTGTCGTGGGCGCCCATGGCCAGGGCCGCGTCCCCGACGGCGTACACGTCCGGATGGGAGACCGAGCGCATGGTCCCGTCGACGACGATCTGACCGGTGTCGGTGACGTCCAGGGTGCTGGCCCCGGCGATCGGGTGCACCGCGAAGCCGGTGGTCCACACGGTGGCCGCGGCCGGTACGGATCCGCCGTCGGCGGTGGTGACCCGGTCGGCCTCCACACCGGTGACGGCGGTGTGCTCGTGCGCGGTGATGCCGAGGCCGTCGAAGACCTTCCGCACGTGCTGCCGGCCCTTGGGCGAGAGCCAGTCGCCGAGGCCGCCGCGAGCGGCGAGGGCGACGTCGAGGTCGGGGCGGGCCTCGGCGATCTCGGTTGCGGCCTCCAGGCCGGTGAGGCCCCCGCCGACCACGACCACGGACTGCCCGGGCGTCAGGACGGCCAGGCGCTCGCGCAGCCGGAGTGCTCCGGGGCGGCTGGAGATCTCGTGCGCGTGCTCGGCGGTGCCGGGAACGCCCCGGGGGTTCCAACCGCTGCCGAGGGCGTACACCAGGGTGTCGTACGCCAGCTCCTCGGCACCGTCCCCGGCCGTGACGGTGACGGTCCGGCGGTCGGCGTCGACACCGGTCACCACGGCGGTCCTCAGCGTGACGCCGGTGCCCGCGAACATCTCGGCGAGGGGACGGCGCACGAGCTCCTGCCCGGTGGCCACCTGGTGCAGCCGGACCCGCTCGACGAAGTCGGGCTCGGCATTGACGAGGGTGATGGCGACCTCCTCGCGGTGGAGCCGCTTCGCGAGGCGTCCGGCGACGGTGGCTCCGGCATAGCCGGCCCCGAGGACGATGATGCGGTGCTGCTGCATGTGCCTGCTCCTGTCTCGCGCGGTTTCGCCCCTTGAACCGGGCGGCCCGTCGATTCCTGACAGGTGTGCGGCGTGAGCTGGATCACATGGCGGACGGGGGCTTAGAAGGCGGCCTCCACGAGGGGGTTTCCGTGTGCGGAGGCCGACCAGTGTCGGGTGGCGCGCTCCAGCTTGTCCGGGTTGACCTGGCTGCGGCAGGCGCTGATCCCCTCGGACGTGACCTCCAGGCACATGACGCCGATGACCCGGCCGTCGAGCACCGCCACGACGGCGGGGACACCGTTGGCGGTCGTGGCGTGGATCTCGGGCGATCCGCCGGCCAGGGCGCGCTTGGCTTTGCTCGGCTTGAACAGGCCGCGCAGGAAGGTCGCGACCGCGAGGGCTCCCTCGAACGCCCTGGTGCGCGCCGGGATCTTCCCGCCGCCGTCGCCGACCGCGACGGCGTCACCCGTCAGCAGTCGCACCAGAGGCTCGGTGCGGCCGCTGGTGGCGGCCGCGAGGAACTCCTCGACGATCTGCCGGGCGGCGGCCTCGTCGACTTCGGTGCGCGTCTTGCCGTCGGCGAGGTGCTTCTTGGCGCGGTGGTGGATCTGCTGGCTTGCTGCTTCGCTGATGTCCAGGATCTCGGCGATCTCCCGGTGCGGGTAGGCGAAGGCCTCCCGGAGGACGTACACCGCGCGTTCGTTGGGGGAGAGGCGCTCCATGACGGTGAGGACCGCGTACGAGACCGATTCGCGCTGCTCGGCGGTGTCGGCGGGGCCGAGCATCGGGTCGCCGGCGAGGAGCGGTTCGGGGAGCCACTGGCCCACATAGGTTTCGCGCCGGGCACGGGCCGAAGTGAGCTGGTTGAGGCACAGGTTGGTGAGCACCTTGGTCAGCCATGCCTCGGGGACCTCGATGCGGTCGACGTCGGTCCCCTGCCAGCGCAGGAAGGTGTCCTGCACGGCGTCCTCGGCCTCGCTCGCGGAACCGAGGAGTCGGTAGGCGATCGCTTCCAGACGGGGTCGGGAGGCTTCGAACCGATCCACGTCCTGCACGGTCAGCGGCATGGTCCGGATCCTAGTCCGGGTGGGTGCGCAGTGGCAGGGCGCCGGGGGCGTGCCGTTTCCGCAGGGGCCGTGTCATGGCGGGGGCTTCGGTGCGGGCGTTAGGGTCGGATGATCGTTCGTCCGCATCGAACAGGGGGGTTTGGGGCATGGCACTCTTCGGGAACGCACACACGGTCGATCCGGCGCAGGCGCAGCAGGACTACGCACGGCTGCTCGGCCAGGGGGAGCAGGTGCACGCCGCGTACCTGCTGATCCGGGACACGATCTTCTTCACCGATCGGCGGCTCGTGCTCGTCGACAAGCAGGGCATCACCGGGAAGAAGGTCGAGTACCACTCGATCCCGTACCGGAGCATCACGCACTTCGCCGTCGAGACGGCCGGCACCTTCGACCTGGACGCCGAGCTGAAGATCTGGATCTCGGGCAGTGCCACCCCGATCCAGAAGACCTTCACCAAGGGGGTCGACATCTACGAAGTCCAGGCGATCCTCACCCAGTTCGTCGCCAAGTAGCCGGGAGCGGCTCCGAGCCGCCCGGACGGCGGGAGCGGAGGGGAGGGCCCTCGGGACATGCCCGGGGTTCTCCCCTTTTGGGTGAACTCATCTGATGTGCATGTCATTTGAATATGCCTTCGACCTAGCTTGCGTGGCGGAGGTGATGGTCGATGGACGCGATCGACATCGATGACCTGGTGCACGTCGCCACCGGATCCCGGCTGCGCAGGCTGACCGCGCCGGACGGTGCCCATTGGTTCCCGTTGGTGGACGTGGCCAGACGGCTGGGGTACGCGGGGAGCCGGGAGGCGCTGCGGACCGTGACGCTGCCCGCGGAGTGCCTGGCCTCCGCACGGGAACTCTCCGTCGGATTCCGCGGCCGGCGCGGAATCCGGGGGTCGACCCGGATGGTCAGTCTGGAAGGGCTGGTCCAGATCGTCGGAGCGTGCCGGAGACCCGAGGCCGGGCCGTTCCGGGCATGGACGGCGGGCGTCGTGGCGGCGGTCCAGCGCTACGGGGGGTACGGACTCGAACCCTCGCCGGTGTCGAACGGGTACGTACTGCCACCGGAACTGGTCGACGCCCTCGTACGCCTTGAAGGGCGGTTCGACGAACGGGCCGCCGCGCAGGCCGGGCACACCGGGTACGCGGAGTTGCTCCGGGAGACCCGGCAGAGCCTCTCCAGGGTCGTCGACTCCCTGGAGAGGCTCGCCGTACCCCGCCAACGCACCGGCGTCGCCGTCCCCCTCACTCCGCAGGAGCTCGTCGATTCCTGGGCCATCACCGGGGACGTCCGGACGGTCGCTTGCTTCCTCGCCCCCGCCCTGGTCAGGGGCGGGGCGTGCTACCGGGCCCAGGAGGTCGCCCTCCGCACCGGCCTCCCTCCCGAGCGCGTCCGGGACTGCCTGCGGATGCTCCTCGAACGCGGCTGCATACGCGAGGTGGGAGCCCCCGCCGCGGACGGCTCCCGGGTCTACGTCCTGCCGTGACCACCCGGCCCACCGAGCTCCGGTGGCCGCCCGCGGGCAGGATCCGGGGCTGCCGACTCCGGTCGCGCGTCGAGGGGCCGTGCACTCCCTCGGGACGCCCGGGCGTGAGGGCCCCGCAGGGCTTCCGGGCCGAAGCGGACGTGCCGGAGACTGGAGGTCGAAGCGGGTTGAGGGAGCGTGCGGGCCGTGGAGTGGTGGTGCCGGGGGATCGGCTGGGGAGGAGGGGCGCCCGAGCTGCGGTGGCGGGGCGGGAGGGCCAGTCCGTTGGCGTACGGCCAGCAGCTCGCCTTCCGGGCCGTCGGGGTCCGGAGGTGTCCCGGGGCCCGGGGGAATCCCTGCCCGCTGGAGGCCGCCGTGCCGGGGCGGGCCACCGGAGGCCGCTGTCCGGAGTGCGCACGGCTTGACCGGGCCCACTCCGTCGCAGCCGACACCCTCGTCGACGACCCGCAGCCCTACCGCGTCTACCTGGCCTGGTTCGGGCCCGGCCTGACCAAGGTGGGGATCACCGCAGAAGCCCGCGGCGCGACCCGGCTGCTGGAGCAGGGGGCGGTCGCGTTCAGCTGGCTCGGTCGGGGTCCGCTGATGGCCGCCCGGCGCACCGAGGAGATCCTGCGGCAGGCCCTCGGGGTGCCCGACCGGGTGCCCTACGACCGGAAGCGGGGCGCCCGGCACGCCCTGCCGCCGACTGCGGACCGGGCCCGGGAGGTCGAGGAGCTGTACCGACGGGCCCGGTCGGTCGACGGCTGGGCCGAGACCTTGGAAGCGCTGGAGTGCGCGGTCCGGGACCACGCCGGAGCGTTCCACCTCGACGGGCTGCCACCGCTCGACGGCGTGGTCGCCGAACTCGTCGGCGACGGCGTCGTCACCGGACGGCTGCTCGCCGCCGCCGGTCCCGATCTGCACCTCCTCGCCCCCGACGGACGCTGTCTCGTCCTTGACGCCCGACTCATGGGCGGATGGATCCTCGAAGCCGCCGCTGGGGAACGGGTGCTCTCGGTGCCGCTGAGGCCGTGGGGAGGAGCGGTCGCCGGCGCCCAGGAGGGCCTCTTCTGAAGGCCCGGGGCGCGCTTCGTAGAGTCGTCACCGCCGTGTGCTCCTGGGGTCCGGAGGTTTCCGGACCCCGGCACCTCCACCCCGCGCAGCCGGAGTTCCGGGCGCGGGCGGAAGCGCGGGTACGGCGGTTGCGGCATCCCCATCGGCAGGGTCGAGCGGAGTGACGGTTGTGAGCACGAGTGACGGCGAAAGGCCCGCGGCGGGCGACCCACGGCTCCCCCGGGACGGCGTGCGGTCCACCGACGGGGGAGGAAAGCCCGATGGAGACGGTGCCGGACTGATGCGGCGGCTCGGGCTTCCCGGGCTCGTCGACGTGCACACCCACTTCATGCCGCAGAACGTCCTCGACAAGGTCTGGGCCTACTTCGACGCCGTAGGCCCTCTGACTGGCACGGAGTGGCCCATCACCTACCGCGAGGAGGAGGACCGTCGGCTCGCCCTGCTGCGCGGGTTCGGGGTGGTCGCCTTCACCGCGATGCTCTACCCGCACAAGCCCGGCATGGCCGCCTGGCTGAACTCCTGGGCGGCCGATTTCGCCGCCCGGACCCCCGACTGCCTGCACACGGCGACCTTCTTCCCCGAGGAGGGGGTCGACGCCTATGTCCACCAGGCGCTTGAGGCCGGCGCCCGGGTCTTCAAGGTGCACCTCCAGGTCGGCGGCTTCGACCCGTCCGACAGCATGCTCGACGCGGTCTGGGGCACCCTCGCCGACCGCCGTACGCCGGTCGTCATCCACTGTGGTTCCGGACCGGCCCCGGGGAACTTCACCGGGCCGGTGCCGACCGGGCGGTTGCTTGCCCGGCACCCCCGGTTGCGGCTGATCGTCGCCCACATGGGGATGCCCGAGTACGGAGACTTCTTCGACCTGGCCGAGCGGTACGAGGGCGTCCGTCTCGACACCACCATGGCCTTCACCGACTTCAGCGAGCGGCTCGCGCCCTTCCCGCAGGAGGAGCGCAAGCGGCTCCTGGCCCTCGGCGACCGGATCCTCCTCGGCTCCGACTTCCCGAACATCCCGTATCCGTACGCCCACCAGCTCCACGCCCTCGAACGCCTCGGCCTCGGCGAGGACTGGCTCCGGAAGGTGTTCTACGAGAACGGTGCCGCGATGTTTCACGTGAAACCGTGATCTTCTGGAGCCGTGAAACCGTGATCTTCTGGAGCCGTGGAGCCGTGGAGCCGTGGAGCCGTGGAGCCGAAGACGGGACCGGGCGGTCTCGGCCGCGCCTTCGCACCTCCGTGAGGCCCCCGCGCCTTTCTCAGGGAATTCACAGGAAAGGGCAAGGGGCCTCTCAGCAGTGGCCGAGAACGTGGGCGTCATGACCGTCACCACACGCCGCACCGGCACCCACGCCGACATGCTCCGCGCCGACGGAACCGCCGTCCGGGTCCTCGTCGTCGACGACGAGGCCTCGCTCGCCGAGCTCTTGTCCATGGCCCTGCGCTACGAGGGCTGGCAGGTCCGCAGCGCCGGGGACGGGGCCTCCGCCCTGCGCTCCGCGCGCGAG
Organism: Streptomyces sp. NPDC058872; assembly: GCF_042743065.1. Classification (NCBI taxonomy): domain Bacteria; kingdom Bacillati; phylum Actinomycetota; class Actinomycetes; order Kitasatosporales; family Streptomycetaceae; genus Streptomyces; species Streptomyces sp. NPDC058872. The sequence continues at coordinate 14,895 of NZ_JBHYMK010000010.1, read as the reverse complement.
TTCCGGCCCGACGCCGTCATCCTTGACGTCATGCTCCCGGACGTCGACGGGCTGAGCCTGCTCGGCTCGATCCGCCGCGAGCTGCCCGATGTGCCCGTGCTGTTCCTGACGGCGAGGGACGCCGTCGAGGACCGGATCGCCGGGCTCACCGCCGGTGGCGACGACTACGTCACCAAGCCCTTCAGCCTGGAGGAGGTCGTGGCCCGGCTGCGGGGCCTCATCCGCAGGTCCGGGGCCGCGCAGACGCGCAGTGAGTCGCTGCTGGCCGTCGGGGACCTCACCCTCGACGAGGACAGCCACGAGGTCACCCGGGGCGGCGACTCCATCCACCTCACCGCGACCGAGTTCGAGCTGCTGCGCTACCTCATGCGCAACCCGCGACGGGTGCTCAGCAAGGCGCAGATCCTCGACCGGGTCTGGTCGTACGACTTCGGGGGCCAGGCCAATGTCGTCGAGCTCTACATCTCCTATCTGCGCCGCAAGATCGACGCCGGTCGCTCGCCGATGATCCACACCCGGCGCGGGGCGGGCTACCTCATCAAGCCGGGGGAGTAGCGTCCGTGCTCGGAGGCGCGAGGCGGCCGTGGTCGCTGCGAACGCGGTTGGTGGTGTCGGCGGTTGCGCTGATCGCGGTCGTCGCGACCGTGATCGGGACGGTGACGACCATCGCCTTCCGGTCGTACCTGTACGACCAGGCCGACGAACAGCTCCGCGTCGTCGCGGACCGGGTGTCGGGGCCGCCGGTCGCCGGACCTTCCGCGTTCCGCCCGCCCGATGCGGCCCGTCCGAAGGAACCACTGGCCTTCCTGCAGGCCCCCGGAACCCCGATAGGAACCCTCGGCGCGGTCCTCGTGGACGGCGAGTCGACGGCGGCCGGATATTCGGCGGAGGCCGTGGACAGCGGCCCGTACGAGCGGAACGTCCGGATCGCCGAGCTCGACGGGGCACAGCGCTCCGCCCTCGCCGCCGTCCCCCGCGACGGTCGCCCGCACACCGTGGACATGCCCGGTGGGCTCGGCTCCTACCGGGTCGAGCCCACCGCCGGCGTCCACGGAGAGTTCCTCGTCGGGATTCCGCTCACCGAGGTGGAGGACGCCCTCTCGACCCTCGTCCTCGTCGAACTCAGCCTCACCGGGGCCGGACTCGTCGCGGCCTCGCTCGCCGGAACCGTGCTCGTGGGAGTCGCCCTGCGTCCGCTCCGGCGGGTCGCCGCCACCGCCCGCCAGGTCACCGGGCTTCCGCTGCACAGCGGAGAGGTGGCGCTCCACCAGCGGGTTCCGGAGGCCGAGGCCGACCCGCGGACCGAGGTCGGCCAGGTCGGTGCGGCCCTCAACCGGATGCTCGACCACGTCCACTCGGCACTAGACGCACGCCAACAGAGCGAGACCCGGGTCCGACAGTTCGTCGCGGACGCCAGCCATGAACTCCGCACCCCGCTCGCCTCGATCCGCGGCTATGCGGAGCTCACCCGGCGCGGTCGCGAGGAGTGCGGTCCCGACACCCGGCACGCGCTCGGCCGGATCGAGTCCGAGGCGACCCGGATGACGGGACTGGTCGAGGACCTGTTGCTCCTCGCCCGGCTCGATGCCGGTCGTCCCCTGTCGTACGGGGACACGGAGGTGGTCCCGCTCGTCGTGGACGCCGTCAGCGATGCCCGGGTCGCCGGCCCCGACCACCATTGGCTCCTCGAACTGCCCGCCGACGGAACGGTCGTGCCCGCCGACGGGGCTCGGCTCCAACAGGTCCTGGTCAACCTCCTCGCCAACGCCCGCACCCACACCCCGCCCGGCACCAAGGTCACCGCGCGGGTGCGCACGGAGGGTTCGACGGCGGTCGTCGAGGTGGAGGACGACGGTCCGGGCATCCCGCCCGAGCTGCTGCCCGCCGTCTTCGAGCGCTTCGCACGCGGCGACGCCTCCCGCTCCCGGAACGCCGGTTCCACCGGCCTCGGCCTCGCCATCGTCCGGGCGGTCGTGCTCGCCCACGGCGGGGACGTGGACGTCGAAAGCGCCCCGGGACGCACGGTGTTCACCGTCCGGCTGCCCATGGCCCGGGTCTGACCGGAGCACCGGCCGACGGGGCGCACACGGCACCCGACCACGGGTGGTCCGTACGGTTGACCGGGCGGTCCCGCCCCGGGGCCCACCACCGGGGCTCAGGGGCGGAACCCACCGGCAGGACTCGGGTACGGGTCCCACCGGTGGGCCCGCGAACCCACCGGCGGGACCCGTGGAGGATGCACCGCAGGGGCCGTGGGGCCCCATCGGCAGCGCCCCGCGGCGGGACTCACAGGCGGGGCACAGCCTCATCACACAGCCGTGACAGCGGCCCCGGCGAGTGTCGAGGGCATGCGAACTCCAATGATCGCGGGGCCCGCGTCCACGGCCTCCGGAAGGCCCGATGCCCTCCCCGCCCGGGAGCACCTGCCGGTGGACGTCGCCGGACGGCCCGTCCTGGACGTGGTGATTCCCGTCTACAACGAGGAGAAGGACCTGGAGCCGTGCGTGCGCCGGCTCCACGAGCACCTCCTCAGGACCTTTCCGTACGGCTTCCGCATCACGGTCGCCGACAACGCCTCCACCGACACCACCCCCGCCGTTGCCGCGGCCCTCGCCGCCGAAGTGCCCGAAGTGCGCTCCGTGCGGCTGGAGCAGAAGGGGCGCGGTCGGGCGCTGCGGACGGTGTGGTCGGCCTCGGACGCCCCCGTCCTCGCCTACATGGACGTGGACCTGTCCACCGATCTCAATGCGCTGCTCCCCTTGGTCGCCCCCCTCATCTCCGGTCATTCCGACCTGGCGATCGGCTCCCGGCTCTCCCGCTCCTCGCGGGTGGTGCGGGGGCCGAAGCGGGAGTTCATCTCGCGTGCGTACAACCTGATCCTGCGGTCCTCACTCGCCGCCCGGTTCTCCGACGCCCAGTGCGGCTTCAAGGCGATACGGCGCGAGGTCGCCGAGCGGCTCCTGCCGATGGTGGAGGACACCGGCTGGTTCTTCGACACCGAGATGCTGGTCCTCGCCGAACGGGCCGGGCTGCGCATCCACGAGGTGCCCGTCGACTGGGTCGACGATCCCGACTCGACCGTGCACATCGTGCGGACCGCCACGGACGACCTGAAGGGCGTCTGGCGGGTGGGGCGGGCCCTCGCGACCGGTTCGCTGCCGCTCGACCGACTCGCCCGGCCCTTCGGGGACGACCCCCGGGACCGCGAGCTGAGCGGGGTGCCGGGCGGGCTGGCCCGCCAGCTCGTCGGCTTCTGCGCGGTCGGAGCCCTGTCCACGCTCTTCTACCTCGCGCTGTACTCGGCCTTCCGACTCGGCCTGGGGCCGCAACTCGCGAACGCAGCTGCCCTGTTGCTCTCCGCGATCGCCAACACGGCGGCCAACCGGCGCCTCACCTTCGGCGTGCGCGGCCGGGACCGGGCCGTCCGCCACCAGGCACAGGGACTCGTGGTCTTCGCCATCGGGCTGGCCCTGACCAGTGGCTCGCTCGCCGCCCTCGGCGCGGCCACCGGTGATCCGGCCCATTCCACCGAGCTCGCCGTCCTGATCGTCGCCAACCTCGCCGCGACCGTCCTGCGCTTCCTCCTCTTCCGGCTCTGGGTCTTCCCCGAGCGGCCGACCTCAAGGAACGACGAACGATGACCACCTCGCCCACCACGCCCCCGGCCCACGCCGGACCCGGAAGCGGCTGGCTCGCCCGGCTCTGGCGCGGGCGCACCGAGGACGCCACCTGGGTGCGGCCCGCCTTTCTGGGCCTGCTCGTCGCCACCGGACTGCTCTACCTGTGGAACCTGAGCGCCTCCGGCTACGCCAACTCCTTCTACTCGGCCGCCGTGCAGGCGGGCAGCGAGAGCTGGAAGGCCTTCTTCTTCGGTTCCCTCGACGCGGCCAATGCCATCACCGTCGACAAGCCGCCGGCCGCACTCTGGCCGATGGCCCTCTCGGTCCGTCTCTTCGGGCTCGGTTCCTGGCAGATCCTCCTGCCCGAGGTCCTGATGGGCGTGGGCACGGTCGCCGTGCTCTACGCGGCCGTACGCCGCCGCTTCGGTGCGGGCGCGGGGCTGATCGCCGGCGCGGTCCTCGCGCTGACGCCGGTCGCCGCGCTGATGTTCCGCTTCAACAACCCGGACGCCCTGCTCGCGCTGCTGATGACGGTCGCCGTGTACTGCGTGCTGCGTGCCCTGGAGCAGGAGCGGGGCAGCGCACGGTGGTTGGTGTGGGCGGGGGTGGCCTTCGGGTTCGCCTTCCTGGCGAAGACCCTGCAGGCCTTCCTGATCCTTCCGCCCCTCGCGCTCGTGTACGTGGTGTGTGCGCCCGGTGGTCTGGGCCGGCGGCTCGGCCGGATCTCCCTGGGCGGGCTCGCGATGGTGGTCTCGGCGGGGTGGTGGGTGGCCCTGGTCGAGCTGTGGCCGGAGTCTTCCCGTCCGTACGTCGGGGGCTCGCAGGACAACAGCTTCCTGGAGCTGACCTTCGGCTACAACGGACTCGGCCGCATCAACGGCAACGAGGTCGGGAGCGTCGGCGGCGGGGGGCGCGGCGGTCCCGGTGGGATGGCCGAGAACCTGCCGGCCGGCATGGACCTGCCCGCTCGCGGCGGAGGCGGACCCGGTGGTGGCTGGGGAGAGACCGGCATCGGCCGGATGTTCGGCGACGCGGTGGGCGGTCAGATCTCCTGGCTGCTGCCGGCCGCGCTGATCCTGCTGGTCGCGGGGCTCGTGATCACCTGGCGGGCGCCGCGGACCGACACGGCGCGCTCCGCGTTCCTGGTGTGGGGCGGCGCGCTGCTCATGACGCTCGTGGTGTTCAGCTTCATGGCCGGCATCTTCCACGAGTACTACACGGTGGCCCTGGCCCCGTACCTGGCGGCGCTGATCGGCATGGGTGCGGCCGTGTTGTGGGAGGAGCGGGCGCACGGGCTGGCCCCGGTGGTGCTCGCGGTGACGGTGGCGGTGACGGCCTGGTGGGCCTGGACGCTGCTCGGCCGTACGCCGGACTGGCTGCCGTGGCTGCGGTGGGTGGTTCTGGTGACCGGTGCCGTTGCCGCCCTCGGCCTTCTCCTCGTGGGCCGGGTCGACCGGCGGTGGGGGCTCGGGTTCGCGGGACTCGGCCTCGTGGCGGGGCTCGCGGCTCCCTTCGCGTACACCGTGGAGACGGTGAACACCGCCCACCAGGGCTCGATCGTGACGGCGGGTCCGGCGGGCGGCGCCCAAGGGGGCCGGGGGCCGGGGGCCGGTCGGCCCTTCGGCGGCGCCGGGATGATGCCGCCGGGCGGCCAGGGTCAGGGTCAGGGCGGTCAGATTCCGGGCGGTCAGGGTCAGGGCGGTCAGCTTCCGGGCGGTCAGGGTCAGGGCGGTCAGATTCCGGGCGGTCAGCTGCCCGGTGGTCAGGGTCAGGGCCAGGGCCAGGGGCGCGGTGTGCCCGGTGGCAATCCGCCCCAGGGCCTTCCCCCGGGCATGCAGCAGCAGGGCCTGCCGCAGGGTGCGGCGCGGGACGCCGGTACCGGTGGGGGCGGCATGGGCGGGCTGCTCAACGGAGCCCGTGTCGACGAGGAGGCGAAGAGCGCCCTCCTCGCGGACGCCGACGACTACACCTGGGTCGCGGCCACGGTCGGCGCACAGAACGCCGCCAGCTACCAGTTGGCCACCGAGAAGCCGGTGATGGCGATCGGCGGGTTCAACGGCAGCGATCCGTCTCCGACGCTCGACCAGTTCAAGCAGTACGTCGCCGAGGGGAAGATCCACTACTTCATCGGTGGCGGAGGGGGAGCCGGCGGTGGTCGCGGCGGCAACTCGGAGATCTCCACCTGGGTGTCGGAGACCTTCGAGGAGGTCACCCTCGGCAGCTCCACCTTCTATGACCTGACGTCCCGGAAGTAATCCCCATACAGCGTACGAGAGATTCTTGTACGGTGTACGAGACCTGGTCCCGTACACCGTACAAGGAGGTCTGCCGTGACGGCGTCGACCACCGTGACCGCCCCGACCGCCACGCGCAGCCATCCGCAGCGCTGGCTGATCCTCGGCGTCATCTGCCTCGCCCAACTCACCGTGCTGCTCGACAACACCGTCCTCGGCGTCGCCATCCCTTCGCTGACCTCCGAGCTCCACGCGTCCACCAGCGACATCCAGTGGATGATCAACGCGTACTCGCTGGTCCAGTCGGGCCTGCTGCTCAGCGCGGGCAACGCCGCCGACCGCTACGGCCGCAAGAAGCTCCTCGCCGTCGGCCTCGTGCTCTTCGGCCTCGGCTCGCTCGCCGCCGGCCTCGCCGCCTCCACGACCCAGCTGATCGCCGCCCGCGCGGGGATGGGAGTCGGCGGCGCGCTCCTGATGACCACGACCCTCGCCGTCGTCATGCAGATCTTCGACGATTCCGAGCGGGTCAAGGCCATTGCGCTCTGGTCCACCGTCGCCTCGCTGGGCTTCGCCAGCGGGCCGCTGATCGGCGGGGTGATCCTCGACCGCTTCTGGTGGGGAATGATCTTCCTCGTCAACATTCCGGTCGCGCTCGTCGCGCTCGTCGCCGTCCTCAGGCTCGTGCCGGAGTCCAAGAACAGCCGGGGCGAGCGCCCCGACCTGCTCGGTGCGCTGCTCTCCACCCTCGGCATGACCGCCCTGGTGTACGCGATCATCACCGGCCCCGAACACGGCTGGCTCTCCCTCCGGGTCCTGGTCCCGGCGGCCGTCGGACTGCTCGGCCTCGGCGCCTTCGCCCGCTGGGAGCTGCACACCCCCCACCCCATGCTCGACATGCGCTTCTTCCGCAACCAGGAGTTCGTCGGTGCCGTCAGCGGTTCGATCCTGGTCGTCTTCGGCATGGGCGGTTCGCTCTTCCTGCTCACCCAGCACCTGCAGTTCGTCCTCGGCTACGGGCCGCTCGAAGCCGGTCTCCGGATGGCGCCGCTCGCCCTGACGGTCGTCGCCCTCAACTTGAGCGGCATCGGACCGAAGGTCGTCATCGGACTGGGCGTCCCGCGCACCGTCGCCCTCGGCATGCCCCTCGTCGCCGCGGGGCTCGCCTCGATCGCACTGCTCGGCGGCGGCACGGACGGCGGCTACGGGGGCGTGCTGCTCGGCCTGGTCCTGATGGGCGGCGGCATCGCCGTCTCCAATCCGGCGATGGCCAGTGCGCTCATGAGCGCGATCCCGCCGGAGAAGGCGGGCGTGGGCGCCGGGATCAACGGCACGCTGGCCGAGTTCGGCAACGGTCTGGGCGTCGCCGTCCTCGGGGCCGTGCTCAACGCCCGCTTCGCCGCCCTCGTCGCCGTCACCGCGACCTCCTTGCCGGCGGCCCTCGCAGCGGTCGGGGGCGCGGCGGAGCGGGCGGAGATCGCCGGGGCCTTCGCCTCCGGGCTCCGCACCAGTCAGTTGGTCGGTGCGGTCGCCGTCTTCGCCGGCGGTCTGCTCGCGGCGTTCCTGCTCCGGCGGGCCGAGCGCGGGGGAGAAGGAGAGGGGCCCCGAGCGGCCGGTCGCTGCCTAGCATGGTGACGAACCGCTGACAGACGGAGGAACGCGATGGTCAAGGCAGCCGATCGGGCCAAGGACCCGGCGCGTTCCAGCGTCTGGCTGGAGAGCCGGGCCGCCCGCAGCGGTGGTGGTCCGGCCGGGCTCGACCGGGACCGGATCGTCGCCGCTTCGATCCGGATCCTCGACGAGGAGGGCCTGGGCAAGCTGTCGATGCGCAAGCTCGCGGCCGAGCTGGGGGTCACCGCGATGTCCTTGTACTGGTACGTGGACACCAAGGACGACATCCTTGAGTACGCCATGGACAGCGTCTACGGAGAGATCGACCTCGCGGCGGTCGACGCCGCCGAGGACTGGCGGGCCCGGATCCGGGTGCTGGCCCTGGAGTACCGGAAGATGCTGGTCCGCCACGCGTGGATGTCGCCGAGCGCCGGCCAGTACCTCAACATCGGTCCGCAGGCGATCGCCGTCGGGCACAAGATCCACGACACCATCAGGGAGACCGGCCTCTCCCTGGAACGGCGGCCGAGCGCGATGTCCGCGGTGTTCCAGTTCGTCTACGGCTACGGGACGCTGGAGTCCCGGTTCGGTCGGCGTGCCGCGGAGGCCGGGATGTCACAGGACGACTTCTACGCGGACTCGGTGAAGGCCTTCCGGGACGAGCCGGGCTTCGGGGAGCGGATCGAGGGCCTGCGGGAGGTCCTCGACGAGCGGATCTCGCACGGCAGCCTCAGCGTCGTCTGGGACCGCGACTTCTCCTACGCCCTGGACGTGCTCGTCGCCGGCATCGAGGTCATGGTGGCGCGCGAGGCCGCGGAGCGACAGACGTGACGGAGCGACAGACGTGACGGAGCGACAGACGTGACGGAGCGGCGGGCCGTCCCCTGCCCGCCGCTCCGTTCCCGACCCGGTCGCGCCTCCGCTCGAAGTGCGACCGGGAGCTTCTCACCCGCCCGTCGTCGCCGCCTTCACCGCGGCCGGCTCCCCTTCGGGGGCCTTCGCCGCGTTGGACTTCAGCGCGACCTCCTTGATGAAGAGCGTCACCACGAAGGCGAGCAGCGCGAACGGCGCCGAGTAGAGGAAGACGTCGGCGACGCCGTGGCCGTACGCGTCCTCCATGACCGTGCGGATCGGGGCCGGCAGCTTGTCCATGTCGGGGATGCCGCCGCCACCGCCGCCGAGGGCGCCCGCGGCCTTCGGACCGAGCTCGGTCAGGCCCTCCTGGACGTAGGTCGTGACCCGGTGGGCCATGACCGCTCCGAGCGCCGAGACGCCGACCGCGCCGCCCAGCGAGCGGAAGAAGGTGACGACGGAGGAGGCGGCGCCGAGGTCGGCGGGGGCCACCTGGTTCTGGGTGCAGAGCACCAGGTTCTGCATCATCATGCCGAGGCCGAGGCCGAGGACCGCCATGAAGAGCGCGATGTGCCAGTACTCCGTGTCGTAGCGGATCGTGCCGAGCAGGCCGAGGCCGCCGGCGGCCAGGGCGCCACCGGTGACCAGCCACGCCTTCCACCGGCCGGTCTTGGTGATGATGAGGCCGGAGACCGTGGAGGAGACGAAGAGGCCCGCGATCATCGGGATGGTGAGGACGCCGGACATGGTCGGCGACTCGTTCCGGGCCAACTGGAAGTACTGGCTGAAGAAGACCGTGCCGGCGAACATCGCGACGCCCACGAAGAGCGAGGCGAGCGAGGCCAGGGAGATGGTCCGGTTGCGGAACAGCCGGAGCGGGATGATCGGCTCGCTCGCCTTCGACTCGACGAGCACGAAGACCGCGCCGAGCAGCACCGCACCGATGACCATGACGGCCGTCTGCCAGGACATCCAGTCGTACTTGTCGCCCGCGAAGGTGACCCAGATGAGCAGCAGGGAGACGGCGGCGCTGATGAAGAGGGCGCCGGCCCAGTCGACCTTCACCCGGCGCTTCACGACGGGGAGCTTCAGGGTCTTCTGCAGGACGATCAGCGCGATGATCGCGAAGGGCACGCCGACGTAGAAGCACCAGCGCCAGCCGAGCCAGTCGGTGTCGGTGATGACGCCGCCGAGCAGCGGGCCGCCGACGGTGGCGACGGCGAAGGTCGCGCCGAGGTAGCCGCTGTAGCGGCCCCGCTCGCGGGGGGAGATCATCGCGGCCAGGATGATCTGGGAGAGGGCGGTCAGACCGCCGACGCCGATGCCCTGGACGACCCGGCAGGCGATGAGCATGCCGGTGCTCTGCGAGAGGCCGGCGACGACCGAGCCGGCGACGTAGATGATCAGGGCTATCTGGACGAGCAGCTTCTTGGAGACGAGGTCGGCGAGCTTGCCCCAGAGCGGGGTGGTCGCGGTCATCGCCAGGAGGGCGGCGGTCACCACCCAGGTGTAGGCGGACTGTCCGCCGCCGAGGTCGGTGATGATCTGGGGGAGGGCGTTGGAGACGATCGTCGAGGACAGGATGGCGACGAACATGCCGAGCAGCAGCCCGGACAGCGCCTCCATGATCTGCCGGTGGGTCATCGGAGCGGTGTCGCCGCCTCCGCCGTCGGCGAGGCCGTCCCGCACACCGGTGTCGGGCGTGGTCGTAGCCATGGACTTCCTTTGTTCTCAAGCGTGGTGGGCCCGACAGTCCCCGAAGGAGTCGCGGAGGCGGGCGAGCAGGTGGGTGAGGAGTTCGACGTCGTCGTCGGACCACTCCGCGAGGTGACGGGAGAAGGCTTCGGTCACTCGGCGGTCGAGTTCGCCGAGCATCGCGTGACCTGACTCCGTGAGCCGCAGGATGCGGGAGCGCTTGTCGTCCGGGTCGGGCAGCCGCTCGATCCAGCCGTGCTCCACGGTGTGGGCCACGTGGCGGCTGCACACGGACAGGTCGACCGCCATGTGCTCGGCGAGCCGGCTCATGCGCATGTCGCCGTGGTGCTTGACCAGGGCGAGTACGGCCGCCGGGCCGCCCTGGCATTCGAGGGGCAGGGCGCGGGCGAGGCCGCGCTTCACGGCTCCGATCGCGCTCACCGAACGGGCGAGGTCCTCGTACCGGCTCCGTGTCTCCATCGGGCACCCCCGTTCATCTTGTTGCTTAGGGCAACCATAGAGATGGTTGGTTGCTCCAGGCAAACTAAATCGGTCAAACGGCGCTAAAGAATCGGCAAAGGAGAGCGGGGGGACCGGGGGGTTGGGGGCCGTGCCCCGCTTTCGCTAGTGTCCGGGCCATGGCACACAACCCCCAAGCACCGTACGGCCAGGGCCAGAGCCCCCAGGGGCCCGAGGACTACGACCCGGCCGGCAGCACCCAGATGTTCCGCGCCTTCGTCGACGAAGGCACCCGGCAGCGACAGGAGTCGCAGGTCGCAGCCGCGAAGAGCGGCCCGCGCGTCGGCCTGATCGCAGGTGTCGTCGCGGTGGTCGTCGTCCTGGCGGCCGTCGCCTGGCTGGCGTTGGGCTGACCGCTCCGCATCCCGAGGCCGACGGGCCGGCTCCGCACCCCGCGGAGCCGGCCCGCCCTTTTTCCCGGGCCGAGGGGCGGGGCGGCAGCGCAGCGGGCCCTTCGCCCCCGCATCGCCCCCGCACCCGCCGGTGAAGGGGGGCTCACTGCCAGACGGCGGTGACCTTGCGGGTCTCCACCCGCATGCCGAGGGGCACGCGCCAGGAGTCCACGCACACCGTGTAGGTGTGGGTGCGCGCCGCCCCGGCCGCGATCGGCGCCGGTAGCGGCTGCCGGGTGGTGACGGTCGCCCAATCGGTCCCGAGGACGCCGATGACGTGCGTGGCGAAGGTGACCGTTCCCGAAGCGGCCGTCGATCCACCGGTGTTGCGGAAGGTCACGGTGACCCGCTCGCACCAGCGCCGGTCACCGTCGGCGAGCACGGGGGAGGAGACGGTGAGCACGGCGGGCCCGGGTGCGGTGGTCGGCGTGGGTGACGGCGCGGGCGTGCCGGGGGAGGTGGGTCCGGGCGTGGTGGAGGGAGTGCGGGGCGGGGTGCCGCCGCCCGTGCTCGGAGCCGTGCTCCCGGTCCCGCGGCCGGGGCCCGTGCTCCCGGGCCCGGTGGTCGGGCCGCCGCCCGTGGTGGTGCCCGCACCGGATTCCGCGCCCGGGGCCGCGCGGGAGGACCCCCGGGGCGCGGAGGCCCCGGAAGGAGCCGGGGCGGCCCCGTCCGTCGACGGTGACGCCCCCGGGGGCGCGGGTGACGGGGAGGAGGTGCTGGAGGTGAGGGCGGGGTCCGTGGGGCTCTCCAGGGGAACCAGGACGACCGCGCCCGACGGGCCGGCCGCGCCCTCGGGGGGACGGCCGGCGCCCACGGCCGCGTACCCCTCGCCGTCCCCGCCGCCGCACGCGGTCAGCGCCCCGCCGAGGCAGAGCGCCACCGCCACCAGTCCCGGCTTCTTTCGCCTCATGCGATCCAGTCTGACTGACGGATCGTCAGTCAGACTGGGGTTTCGAGGAAGTCAGGAGGGAGTCAGTCGGAGATCAGGCCCTCGCGCAGCTGGGCGAGGGTGCGGGTGAGCAGCCGCGAGACGTGCATCTGGGAGATGCCCACCTCTTCGCCGATCTGTGACTGCGTCATGTTGGCGAAGAAGCGGAGCATGATGATCTGCCGTTCCCTGGGCGGCAGTTTGGCGAGGAGCGGCTTGAGGGACTCGCGGTACTCGACCCCTTCGAGCGCCGAGTCCTCGTAGCCGAGGCGGTCCGCGAGCGATCCCTCGCCGCCGTCGTCCTCGGGCGAGGGCGAGTCCAGGGAGGAGGCGGTGTACGCATTGCCGACGGCCAGGCCGTCGACCACGTCTTCCTCCGACACCCCCAGGGCGGCGGCGAGTTCGGGAACGGTCGGCGAGCGGTCGAGCCGCTGGGCGAGCTCGTCGCTGGCCTTCGTGAGGGCGAGCCGCAGTTCCTGCAGTCGGCGCGGGACGCGCACCGACCACGAGGTGTCGCGGAAGAAGCGCTTGATCTCGCCGACCACCGTCGGCATGGCGAACGTCGGGAACTCCACGCCCCGTTCGCAGTCGAAGCGGTCAATCGCCTTGATCAGGCCGATGGTTCCGACCTGGACGATGTCCTCCATGGGCTCGTTGCGGGAGCGGAAGCGGGCCGCCGCGTACCGCACGAGGGGGAGGTTGAGTTCGATGAGGGTGTCGCGGACGTAGGTCCGCTCGGGGCTGTCGGCGGCGGCACCCTCGGCGTCGAGCGCGCGCAGTCGCAGGAACAGCGAGCGGGACAGAGTGCGGGTGTCGAGCGATCCGGACGTGGCGACCATCGGCGGAGAGGCGGTCGCGTCGGTCTCCGCGGTGTCGGTCGCGGTCGACGCCGTCGTCTGCGTGGGCACGGGAACGGGCGTGAGCGTGAGCACCTTCGAGCTGCCCAGTTCTGTGGACATGCCACCCCCTTGAGGTCGCGGACGGTCGCGGTGGCCGCGCCCGTCTGAGGAACGCAGCCTCCACCTGAATACCGGCGGTGGGGCTGCGGCAAACTCGGTTCCAGCAGAATGTCACATGTCGGCAACACGCTGTAGTGACTTGTCGACACAGAGGAAGCACATATCCGCAGGAAGCAAGGGGTGTAAGGGTTCTGAGGGGCCGTGAGACTAGTCCGAAGCGGTCTACCCGTTCTGGTTACGCTTCGATCCTATTTGCGGATCTCAGGCGTGCGAAGCTGCGGGCGAGGAGCCTTGACACGTGCATCTGCGAGACGCCGAGCTCCTGACTGATCTGAGACTGGGTCAAGTTGCTGTAGTAGCGCAGCATCAGGATTCGTTGCTCGCGCTCGGGAAGCTGCACCAGCAGGTGTCGCACGAGGTCGCGGTGCTCGACCCCGGCCAGGGCGGGGTCTTCGTAGCCGAGTCGGTCGAGCAGCCCGGGCAGTCCGTCGCCCTCCTGCGCGGCCTCCAGGGAGGTGGCGTGGTACGAGCGCCCGGCCTCGATGCAGGCGAGCACCTCGTCCTCGCCGATCCGCAGCCGCTCGGCGATCTCCGCGGTCGTGGGCGAGCGGCCGTGGGCGGTCGTCAGGTCCTCGGTGGCGCCGTTCACCTGGACCCAGAGTTCGTGCAGCCGGCGCGGCACGTGCACCGTGCGGACGTTGTCGCGGAAGTACCGCTTGATCTCGCCCACGACCGTCGGCATGGCGAAGGTCGGGAACTGCACGCCCCGGTCCGGGTCGAAGCGGTCGATGGCGTTGATCAGGCCGATGGTCCCGACCTGGACGACGTCCTCCATGGGCTCGTTGCGGGAGCGGAAGCGGGCCGCCGCGTACCGCACCAGCGGCAGGTTCGCCTCGATGAGCGCCCCGCGCACCCGGTGGTGCTCGGGGCTTCCCGGTTCGAGGTCCTTGAGTTGGCCGAAGAGGACTTGGGTGAGGGCCCGGGTGTCGGCGCCCCGACTGCTCTGCGGTCGGGCGCGAGGGGCGTCCACGGCCCCGCCCGCCTCGTGCTGGGGCGGGACCTGAGGTGCTGTACTGGCCGGCACGTTCACGCCACCCCTTCGCCTGGTCTTGCTGGTCGACCGGGTCAACTACGGTCAACTCATCCGTCAAAAGCGGTCATAGCATCACAAGACATGTCCACTGTGTGCAAGCACCGCATAGTGACGTGTTGAGGGCGTGAGGGGCGAAAAAGCAGAGGCCAGAAGCCCGTGAGGCCCCCCACCGGAGCGGCGGGGGGCCTCACGCGTGAAAGTCCTAGAAGGCGTAGTCCGCGATCACCCAGGTGGAGAACTCGCGCCACTGGGCGACGCCCGCCTGGTGCGCGGGGTGGTCCAGGTAGCGCTGGAGCGCGTCGGTGTCCTCCACGGCCGAGTTGATCGCGAAGTCGTACGCGATCGGCCGGTCGGTGATGTTCCAGTCGCACTCCCAGAACTTCAGCTCGGGGATCTGCCCGCCGAGGGCACGGAACGCCTCGGCACCGGCGACCACGCGCGGCTCGTCGCGCGAGACGCCGTCATTGAGCTTGAAGAGGACGAGATGGCGGATCACGGAGGGCTCCTAGTTGATGAGTTCGGTCATGAACTCGCCGACACCCTGGGCGGCGCTGGAAATGCCCTCGAACCCTACCTGCACCAGATCGGCGGCCCGGGCGGGGGAGTTGATGATCGTGTACAGCACAAAGACCACGACCGCGTACAGCGCGATCTTCTTCGCTTGCGCCACTGCCCAGCCCTCCCCGGTTCCCCCGCCGTACGACCGCGCCACTCTAACCGAGCCTTTATGGACCAAGGGCCCGTCGATCGGGGTCTTTCGCCGCCCCCCGGAAGGGTGACGGGCCCGCAGGATGGATGTCGAGCCCAGCGGATCTGGCAGGAATCCACCGGGCTCCTGGAACCGGCCCGCACTGCGGGGTCCGCGCCGCGCACCTTCCCCCTGACTGCGGCGTGGACCGGTAGGTCCGGTTCTCATCGGGGGGAGCGGTTTGTCCCCCCGATGCCGCTCCCCCCGTCCCACGGAAGAGGCCCCGGCCGCGCCCCCCCGCCGGGCC